>JABWBV010000245.1 GCA_013359445.1 Anaerolineales bacterium
TTTCTCGATGAATTCAGGAACGCATTTGCAAACACTGCCCGTTTTTCCGCATTCATCTCTTGCAAACAAAACCTTTAGGGTCTGGCCTGAGTAGTTACAGGAAAACTTGATATACAGGGTGATACATTGAATTATGTAGATAACCGCCATATTTCTGTATGACAGGGATCATATTTTTGGAAGATTGGGTGTTATGTTTGGGGATTGGCTCTTTGGCGAGGGGTGGAGAAATGACGAATCTGTTAAGATAAGTTTTTGTAAAAAACGGTCGTTTTAGTAAAAACGGTTCTCTCTAGTTTTGTGGGGAAACTCGGCGATTGAAATCGCCTCAACCTTTTGCGAAACCTGCCTTCGCAGGTTAAAAATCAGGCGGCGAAGGTCGACTTCGTAATTTATTGATACAGTTTCAACTGCCGTTTCCCACAAATCCGAGGAGAGCCGTAAAAACGGCATTTCAAAAGGAGGTTGCTTCCGATAAATCTCGTGTAAAATGGGGGGAACCCCTTTGGCTCTTAGGGGCTGTAAAAGAATAATTGTACTCAGGCCAGGCCCTAAAGGTTTTGTTTGCAAGAGACGATCCTGTATAAAGGGGCACCATTTGCAAATTTTTTCCCGCATTCATCGAGAAAAACCTTTAGGGTCTGTTACGAATAATTTCGTAGATCGCTCCGGCGGGATTGCCAAATCTGGGAGGGAATCCCGGATTTGGCAACCCGGGGCAAGCGGAAAACGCGGACTTATACTTTTATAAGCCCTTAAAGCCTATCCGGAAATTGTAGCGTAGCCCCTTGTGGGCGGGGACAAGCCCCTAGACTACAATAATTTTCGGATAGACACTTAGCATTGTAAGGATGGAGAATGACCCCACAAGAATTTGTCCACAAATGGCGCACCGTTCAGTTGAAAGAACGCTCTTTTTATCAGGAGCATTTTTTGGATATCTGCGCGCTGGTTGGGCACCCGACGCCCGCCGGGGCAGATAAAACCGGCGCGGCTTTCTCCTTTGAAGCGGCGACCCGCAGTACCGGGTCGGCGACCCGGAGTACCGGGTCGAAAACTTCAGGCGGGTTTGCCGACGTGTGGAAGCGGGGCTTTTTTGCCTGGGAGTACAAGGGCGGCCAGCACGCCGATCTGGATAAAGCCTACGACCAGTTATTGCGCTACCGCGAGTCCCTGGAAAACCCGGTGTTGCTGGTGGTCTCCGACGCCCACACGATTCGCATTCACACCAATTTCTCCAACTCGGTCAAACGCATTTATGAACTGACGCTGGATGATCTGCTCCTGCCTGAAAAGCTGGCGATCCTGCGCGCGGTTTTCCATGACCCGGCCCAACTCAAAGCGCCAGAGACGCCGGAACAAGTGACGGAGCAGGCCGCCCGGGAGTTTTCACGCCTGGCGGAAATCCTACGCAAGTGGGGGGAAGCGCCCGCTCCGACCGCCCATTTCCTGATCCGGCTGTTGTTTTGTTTGTTCGCCGAGGATGTGGGCCTGTTGCCCAAAGCCTTGTTCACCCGTTTGGTCGCGCGGACCCGGCGCGATGCGCGGGCGTTTGCCGCCCAGTTGGGACAGTTGTTTGCGGCGATGGCGACCGGGGGATGGTTTGGGGAACATCCCATTTATCATTTCAACGGGGGCTTGTTCGATGATGCCTTTGCGCTCGAACTGGCGAGTGATGGGTTGGATATCCTGAACGGGTTGACCGGCCTGGACTGGAGCAGTATCGAGCCGTCCATTTTGGGCACGTTGTTCGAGCGCAGTCTGGACCCCACCAAACGGGCGCAACTCGGCGCACATTACACCAGCCGGGACGATATTTTGTTGATTGTGGAACCGGTGTTGATGGCTCCCTTACAACGAAAATGGGAGACCGTCGAGGCGACTGCCCGTGGCCTGAGTGCGCGGGCCGCCGCGTCCGAGCATCTGCCCACCCGCGCGCGCTACACCGCCGACCTCGCCCGCCTCCTGCAAGACTTCGCCGACGAACTCCGCGCCGTCCGAATCCTGGACCCGGCGTGTGGGAGTGGAAATTTTTTGTATGTGTCCCTGCGCCAAATGCTCGACCTGTGGAAGGGCGTCTCCAACCTGGCGGGGGAATTGGGCCTGCCGATGATGATGGCGATTTCTGCGCCTTCACCGGCGCAATTGTATGGCATCGAGATCAACGAGTACGCCCACGAGCTGGCCCAGGCGACGATCTGGATCGGGTATATTCAGTGGTTGCGGGAAAACGGGTACGGGCTTCCGCCGGAGCCGGTGCTGAGGAAGCTGGACAACATTCACCGGATGGATGCGATCCTGGCGTTCGACGCGGAGGGGAAGCCGGTCGAGCCAGAGTGGCCGGTGGCCGACGTGGTGGTGGGGAATCCGCCGTTTTTGGGCGGGAAGTGGTTGCGAAATGAATTGGGGGATAAATATGTAGATAACTTGTTTGTTTTGTGGGATGGCAAAGTTCCACATCAGGCTGATTTGGTTTGTTACTGGTTTGAAAAGACGCAGCAACAAATAGCCAAAGGTGTTTTTAAAAGGGCGGGGCTATTAGCTACACAACAAATTAGAAGTGGACAAAACCGTATTGTTCTTGACCATATTTTGGGTATGGGTAAAATATTTATGGCATGGAGTGATCGGGAATGGGTATTAGATGGTGCTGACGTACGAGTTTCGATGATTGGTTTTGATAATGGCAGCGAACAGCATATTCAGCTAGACGGTACAGATGTCAGTGTCATTTATTCAAATTTAACGAGTGGTGTAGACACGACGAAAGCAGTTTCGTTGCCTGAAAATGTTGGTATTTGTTTGCGAACTGACGAAAAGGGTGGCGATTTTGATATTTCAGAAGAACTTGCAAAAAAAATTCTTTCAGCTCCTATCAATGTCAATGGTCGGCCGAATTCGGATGTTGTCATTCCCTGGATGAGTGGCATAGATATTGTTCAAATGCCGCGCAATAAGTGGATTATTGATTTTGGAATTGATATGAGTCTTGAAGAAGCATCCCAATATGAAATGCCGTTTCGCTACGTAGAAGAAAATGTCAAACCAGAAAGAATGAAAAATCGGATCGGGCGATTGGCTGATAAGTGGTGGATACACAGGGGACCAGGTTTATCAATGCGAAAAGCAAGGGAAAAACTTCAAAAATATATCGTAATTCCCCGAGTTGCCAAACATCCTATTTTTGTATTTCTGGATCAAAAATATTTACCCGATGTTAGGCTTGTTTTCTTTGCACGAGAAGATGATTATTTCTTTGGACTCTTGCAATCGAAGGTGCATGTTTTGTGGCATCTGGAAAACGGGACAAGACATGGAATAGGAAACGACCCTACATACATCCCCACCACCACCTTCGAGACCTTCCCCTTCCCCTGGCCGCCCGGTCAAGAGCCACAAGACGATCCGCGGGTGCAGGCGATTGCCAGCGCCGCGCGAGAGTTGAACGAAAAACGGGAGCGGTGGCTGAAGCCGGATGGGGTGGGCGAGGCGGAGTTGAAGAAGCGGACGCTCACGAATTTGTACAACGCCCGGCCCACCTGGTTGGCTTTAGCGCACGAGAAACTCGACCGGGCGGTGCTGGACGCGTATGGGTGGCCCCATGATTTGGGCGAGGATGAGATTTTGGGGCGGCTGTTGGAGGAGAATTTGAGACGAAGCGGTTAAATCGTATATTGAGAGATTGAGAAACGTATAAAATGGCGGTGGGCCTGACCGACTGCTGGAATGGCATCACAACACGCGCTTTCACGCCTTGTTGGATCACTTTCTCCTCCATTGGAAGTAATCTTGTCGCACCTGCGGCGCACCGAGTCCGTGCGTAATATGAGTTAATGAGAAGTTTAACTACTCAGGGCAGAAATTTGACTGAGAAATTGTTCAAATCAAAGACCCGCTTTGGGTGAGATTTCCGCCCTCCCCTTTTATCAAGCAAGCCTAAAGCTAGATCAAGCCTACTTGAAGGGCGAATTTAACCAAGGCGGCGGAAGATGAGAGATTGAGTTTGTCCATGATTCGTTCGCGGTGGCGGGCGACGGTTTTGGGGCTGATGCCGAGCCGCTCACTGATTTGAGGGCTGGTTAAACCTTCGGCAACCAATTCAATGACCTGAATTTCCCGTTCACTCAATTGATGCAGGAGGAATTGGGGGTCGGTTTCATCTTTTACCTTTTCGACGGTCTGCTGATTGTCCGATAACCTCCGGTAATCATCTAAGAGCCAGCGTGCCAAAACAGGTTGGAGATACACATTTCCGGTCGCGACGGCCCGGATGGCGGCGATGAGTTCATCGGCGGCAGTGCGTTTGGTCACATAGCCCAGCGCGCCCGCATTTAACATCTCAAAAAAGTATTGTTTATCCTCATGCACCGTTAAGACAAGGATCCGGCAAGGAAGCTTTAAGGCGAGGATGTGTCGGGTGGCCTCTAAGCCCCCCATTTTGGGCATCGTCAGGTCCATGAGGACAACATCGGGCAAAGCTTCTTGGGCGCGACGAATGGCTTCTTCGCCATCGCCCGCTTCTCCAACGACCTGAATATCCTCTTCATGCTCTAAAAGGGAGCGTAAGCCTGCTCGTAAAACGTCGTGGTCATCGACCAGTAACACACGTATTTTTTCCATCGTTTAACTCCTGTGGGGGGATGGTTCAAAGGGAATGGTCACACGAATAGCGGTGCCCTTGCCGGGGATGGTTTGGATGTCGATATGTCCACCGACGGATTCTACCCGCTCCTGCATTCCTGCCAACCCCAGCCGCCCGGAGGGAGGCTGGTGAGGGTCAAAGCCTACGCCCTGATCCGCAATGGTTAATCGGACTTCGGCAGGGGTAAAGTGGAATTCGAGGTACGCGGTTTGGGTTTGGGCATGGCGGGCTATATTCGTAAGGGCTTCCTGTGCAATGCGATATAACACGGTTTCGACAAGCGCCTCAAGCCGTTGTTTACTGCCGCTGACATGGAGGGCGACTTTGAGATTGAAATTCTGTTGGAACTCATCACTTAAGTATTCCAGAGCGGCAATCAAGCCCAGGTCATCGAGTTGCGCCGGGCGGAGTTCATGCACCATCCGGTGAATATCTTTGGCGATCTGATCGCTGAAGGTGTGGAGGCGTGTGAACAAGATTTGCGCTTGCTCTCCTTGAGGATTGTTTTGCAGGGCGGCCAGGTTAATGCGAATGGCCGTGAGGGTTTGGGCAGTTTCGTCGTGTAATTCTCTGGAGATGCGGGCGCGTTCGGCCTCTTGTTTGATAACCATATCGCGCAGGAATTCCCGTCGGATTTCTCGTTGTTGAACCAGGGCGGCTTGTATGCTTTCCAACGCTTCCAGGCGGGCTTGTTGAGCCTCCGCAAATTGGCGTTGGCGGTCTTGATCCACCACCTGAGTGGCGCGGATCAAGCCAAATGTGATGACGAAGGCTAGAAACGCACGGACAAACTGGATGGGGATGCCAAAAATTTCTCGAAAGGTATCCATATTGAGGATTTTGGCTAACCCCCACGGCGCAGGCAGGACAAAAACCTGTGAAAGGGCATAAAGACCAAACCCCCAGGCGGCCAGCGTAAGACTTTGCCGGAGCGCACGGCGGTTGTCCACTTCGACATATTGGATATGGCGATATGTGGCAAAGGCCGCCACCAGGCTTCCTGGCACGGCCAACAAGTAACGGGCGAGCAAATCTCCCCGTTCAATCCACTCCATGTCCACCTTGATGAACCAGGGTGATCCCGCCAGCGCCAGCCCCCATAGGCTCAAAGCGCCCACACCCATATAGAGGTCCAATTTGCCCAACGGATGGGGAAGGCGAAAGATTTGGACGCCATAGGCAAACAAAGACACGAAAGAAAGCACCAGAAGGGCAAGGCGAAGTTGGTTAAGGAAAAGGGGAATGGGGCTATCAAACCACCGCATTTGAAAAAGGAATAAGACCAGCCATTCGTACGTCCCGTGAAGCAGGCCGAAGGCCGCGAGGGGGCGTAAGACGCGGGCCTCGGCCAAGAGAGGCGACCTACCAGCCTCCAGCGCCATCGCGACGCCCATGCTAAAGAAGGCTAAGCCATACACAAAAAAGATCAAAATGCGGTCATATGGGATCATAAATAAAGGCCTCACAAGTCCAAGGGTATTCTACTATCAAACCCTATTCTGGGGATGCGGGGGGGAGATGTCCCGGCATATTGGGTATATTTGTCCCTTTTACAGGTGGGAAAACAAAATAGAATTGGGTAATATTACCCAATTCAAATGGGTAAACCCTAATATTCTTTGAGGAGATTGTTTGTATGAAAATCAAACTCGTTACCCTAAATGTCCTGTTGGTTCTGGCCTTTGTGCTGAGCGCGTGCGCGCCCGCGGCCACCCCCACGGCGCAACCGACCGTGGAACCCACCACCGTCCCAACCGAGGTCCCGACCGAAGTCCCAACGGCCACGACCGCCCCCACGGAAGTCCCTACTGACGTGCCGACTGAAGTTCCTACCCCAGAACCCACGGCGATTGTCGTCCCGGAGGATACCCTGATGTCTTTCATCGCAGAAAACGCCCCGACGTTGGATGGCATAGCGGATGAGGCGGTTTGGGCGAGTGCCCAGCCTCTGATCATCGAAGTGGGCGATGGAGCCAATGCTTTTGATGGGGAAGGCGTTGTTGAAATTCGTTCCGTCTACAAAGATGATATGGTGTACTTCGTGGCTACCTGGGAAGATCCCACCCAAAGTTTTGTCCGCTCTCCCTGGCAAAAACAGGAAGATGGCACCTGGAAGAAGTTAAGTGACCCCGACGATAAAGGCGGTGACAATAATCTGTATTATGAAGATAAGATGGCCCTGATTTGGAGCATTGCCAATTCCATCCCTGGTTTTGAACAACGTGGGTGTTTTACAGCTTGCCATGACGGCGAAAACGCGGATGTCAAACCTTATGGGAACAAGTACACCGACGCCGAAGGTCAGTTGGGCGACATTTGGCACTGGAAATCCGTTCGCAATCTAGGGCAAATGGATGACCAATACCTTGACCACGTGCAATACTCCCCTGAAACCGTAGAAGCCGGACGCCATTCTGATCCGAAAGATGGCGGCGGGTATGTCAACAATGAGACAGAGGCGAAAGATATGCCTGCTTTTATGGCGCCTGAGGGCGGCAGTAAAGATGGCGTTCCCGGCTTTTTACTCGACTCCGAGAAAGTCCCGTTCGATGATACGCTCTTTGTAGCAGGCGATTTGGTCCCCAGTATTATCATCGCTCCCTTCACCGGGGATCGCGGGGACATCACTGCCGCCTGGTTCTATGCCGATGGCAAGTGGACAATTGAATTCAGCCGCAAACTGGTCACAGGCTCCGAATTTGATGTGCAGTTTGAGGATTTGTTGAGTGTTTATTACTTTGGGCTGGCTGTATTTGACAACGCCCAGGTACGTCATGGCTACCAGGCCGGGTCGAACGAATTTATCTTCCAACAACCCTAACCCATAGGTTGGTCTCTTACAAAAGGAGTCCCCTTTGAAACGAGTTACTTCTGACGCTTTTTAGAAAAAAGCGCCTCCTCCACACAAAAGCCAGGAATTTTCCTGGCTTTTGTGGTATTCGCGATGGGACCATCTTTACGTGGCGAGAAATCAATGATGGCACAGATTGCCATGATCCGCTTGTCGAATCACGAGGGCAAGCGGGTGCGCTGGACAGTTTAGAAAAGCTGTTGGTAATTACTCACCAGAGTAGAAGATTCCGAAAAAAAAGGATGGATGGGGGGATGTACATCCCCCCATCCATCCTTTTTTTTCGAGAAATCCGCTTTCACAGTGAGTAATTACGGAAAGAGAGATTTTTGCGATTATTTAATTTATGGTTTCACCAGACCTCATTTTTCCTTAAAATACCAAGACTTTATCCGCCTCAACCGCCCACTGTCCTGCAAGGTCCATATTGCCCATCTGTACACCCTCGATCAACCGTTCAGGCTCGATCCCGCGAGCCTCCAGACATGTGCCTCAAGTGGCAACTTTGCCGCGTCGAGCGATGGATTTCAACATCCGTTCGACGTTGTAATAGCCGTCCGGGGTTTTCTGCCCTGCTAGGGCGCAATTGACCCCATCGCCTATCAGGAAGACCCATACATGATGCTCTGCGCGTTTGACCACATTTAAGGCCAAGCGCAAGGCATTGTAAGGGCGTTCGTTGCCATAGGGGGCATCGTTGATAATAAAAAAGTAATTCATAGGGTTCTCCTTGTTGGCTTGCCTGATCTGGTGGCAGGCCAACATTTTTCCTGGGGAAAGAGGCTAATTGTACCTATTCCCAGAAGGTTGAGTTAGTCCACTTTTGGGTTCACGGACAATGGTTGTAAAGTTTCCTTTTTCTCTTTCAACGCAGTTTTGTGAAATCTCAGGCAACCATAACAAGCAGGGGCACGAACCTCGTATGCGGTGGGATCGACGCGATACACTTATTTGACAAAGATGCCGAGCGTGGCGAGCCGCGCACCCGGCACGCATCCCACCACATAGCCAATGAATGTCGCGATGGGTCGCATTTGGCTTACCGCCGAACAAAATGGACAGGTTCGACTTTATCTCATTGACCCTTCCATTGCCATGCCCCACCCTTTTTTCAGGAGTTTTCTCTCTATACCTGTGCAGTTACCCCCAATTTTTCATCGGGTGCAACTCAAAACCACCCGCCCCGCCTTTCTCGGATGCTCAACCCATTCATGCGCCTGAGCAATCTCCGCTAAGGGAAAGCTTTCTGCAATTTCAAATCCCGACCAACCTGCTTCCAACGCCTGATTGATGGTCCGCGCAGCCTCCTGTTTCGCTTCTGCGGGAATATCATCACTGCCCACAAAGAACAGCCGCACATTCTGAAAGACCAGGGGCCAAAAAGGAAGCTCCGGCGTGAAAACATCCGAGGCATACGTGGCAATCGAACCCCCTTGCGCCAAAACCTCCACGTCCGTTTGAAGATGGGCGGCAAAAGCCACCTCAACGATATGATGCACGCCTTCGGGGGCCAGGGCTTTAATCCGTTCCCCCATCTTTTCATCAGAAACCAACACATCCTCTGCGCCTGCACGGAATGCAAGGGCGCAGTCGCTCTCCCGGCGACAGGTTGCCAGCACTTTCGCCCCGGCGAGATGGGCGAGTTGCACAGCCATCATTCCCACCGCACCCGCCCCGCCTTGCACCAACACCGTGCGTCCCGCTACCGGCCCAGCGACATGCACCGCGCGATGTGCGGTGAGACCGGGAATGCCGAGACACGCCCCTTGTTCAAAAGACACGCCTTCGGGCAATGGAACCACCCGCTCCAACGGCACGCCCGTAAATTCGGCGGCAGTGCCAAACGGACGATACGTTTGTGCCCCAAAACACCACACACGCCGCCCCACCCACGCCGCCGAAACACCTGCTCCCACCGCATCCACCGTCCCAGCCCCGTCACTATGTGGAACCACGCGTGGGTACGACATGCCATAGCCGAAAGCATCCTGGCGTTTCTTGACATCCCCGGGATTGATACCGGATGTAACCAGGCGAATGCGGACTTCCCCCGCGCGCGGGTCGGGCGTCTCCATCTCCCCGACGGATAAAACCTCGCGCGCCGGGCCTTGTTTTTCATACCATGCCGCTCTCATACGGTTTCCACCTTCAAATCAGCAAAAAATCCTT
>JABWBV010000246.1 GCA_013359445.1 Anaerolineales bacterium
GGCAGGGGGGATGTACATCCCCCCTGCCACCTTTTTTTGAGAACTTCCTAAAAAACGGGAGAACCTCAAATGCCTACACAAAGACTAACTTAACATGCAAGTTTCCTCCTGCCCTATTTGTGACGTTTCCATCAATTCTCAGTTTCGATTTTGCCAAAATTGTGGTGTTGACCTGGCCCTCGCCGCAAACCTGGCCGCAGATGCCCTTTCTGCCGCTTCCACCCCCCTCAAGTTCCCCGTTTCCCCGGAAATTTTGATCCCCCGCCTGGGCGAAAAACTTGTACAACGTGGGGTAGTCACCGAAGAAGCCCTGCAAACCGCCCTCCTCTATCAGAAAGAACAAGCCACCCTCAATAAGCCGGTGCTTTTGGGGCAGGCGCTCATCCATTTGGGGTATTTAGACCGCACCACCCTCGACCAAACCATCACGGCCCAGATTCTCGACCTTCAAACAGCCCTCAGCCGTAATAATCGTGATCTGGAAAAACGTGTCCAAGAATACACAGCCGATTTACAACGCGCCCTGCAAAAACTCTCCGAACTCAACCAACTCAAATCAAACTTTATCTCCAATATCTCCCACGAACTCCGCACCCCCCTCACCCATGTCAAAGGTTATCTGGAATTGATGGCGGACGAAAGTCTAGGCCCATTAACTGGGGAGCAGGTTGATGCCACGCATGTGATGGGCCGGGCCGTAGAACGCCTGGAAAACCTGATCAACGACCTGATCAAATTCTCCGAGACGGCCAAAGGCGGCATGTCGCTCCAGTTGACCCACTTTGACCTCCCCAAATTATTGGAGCGGGTCCGGTTGCAGGCGCTCGAAAAAGCCGAAAAACGCCATATTCTCCTACAAAATAAAATCCCTGAAAACTTTCCCCGCATTGTGGCAGATGAAGAAAACATTCACTGGGTCCTCTCTCAACTGGTGGATAATGCGATCAAATTCACCAACCCAGGCGGGAAAGTAACCGTCTCTGTGACTCAAGAAGGGCCAAAAGCTATTGTATCGGTGGCGGATACAGGCATTGGCATTCCGCAAGAGCGGGTGGACGAGATTTTCCTGCCGTTTCACCAGCTCGATAACTCCCCGCGCCGGCGCTATGGCGGCACCGGGATGGGCCTGGCCTTAGTCAAACGTATCCTGGAAGCCCACAACGCGGTTTTGCAAGTCCAAAGCATTCCCGGCAAAGGAACCCGGCTCCAATTTGTCTTACCCGTGGCGAACTCTCTCCCCTAAAGCCACGCACACGCCTCGCACTTTTCTCCAGTCCCCAACCAGGCCCCTCCCGATCCGTGATGAATAAGTGCTTGCCTCCGCATGGAAAACCCGTATGAGCCAACCTTCTCCTTCCACCCCACCCTCCCCTCCCCCTGCATCCCTTGCCAACCTGAAAAACGAATTTCTCAGCATCGTACAACGCAACCTGGCAGATAATCTCCCCGCCTCCGCCCAATATACCCAAGAGGTAATGAAACGCATCCAACAACTGTACCAACAGATGCATCTCAACCTTCCCGACAGTGCCCGGCATCGTCTCATGCGGGAAGTGTACGACGAATTGACCGGCTACGGCCCCATCCAACCCCTGCTCAACAACCCAGAGATCAGCGAAATTATGGTGGTGGGCGCCAAAAAAGTCTACATCGAACGTCACGGGGAGTTGTCCGAAACGCCCATTGTCTTTGAAGATGATGCCCATGTCATGCGCGTCATCGAACGCATCATTAGCCCGCTCGGACGCCGCGTAGATACCGACTCCCCTGCGGTCGATGCCCGTCTCCCCGATGGCTCACGCGTCCATATCATCATCCCCCCCGTCTCAGTCGATGGCCCCTGCCTCACCATTCGGAAATTTTTGCCCAACAAAATAGAAATCAGCGACCTGGTTCAACTGGGTGCCCTGACCGACCACATGGCCGAATTCCTCACCGCCTGTGTGGCCTCCCGGCTCAACATCATCATTTCCGGGGGCACCAGTTCGGGCAAAACCACCATGCTCAATATCTTGTCCAGTTTCATTCCTGCCCACGAACGGATCATCACCATTGAAGATGCCGTAGAATTGCAACTGAAACAAAAACACGTCGTCCGCCTGGAAACCAAAAACCCCAACGTCGATGGCTCCGGCGAAATGAATACCCGCATCCTGGTGCGGAACGCCCTCCGAATGCGCCCCGACCGCATCGTCGTCGGCGAAGTGCGTTCGGGCGAGGCGATGGACATGCTCCAGGCGATGAACACCGGCCACACCGGGTCCATGACCACGATCCATGCCAACACCCCGCGCGACGCCATTTCCCGTCTCGAAACCACCTGCATGATGGCTGGCCTGGACATGCCCCTGCTCCCCATCCGCAAACAGATCGCCGCGGCCTTTAACCTGATCGTCCACCAAACCCGCCTCGAAGACGGAACCCGCAAAACCACCCAAATCACCGAAGTGGTGGGGATGGAAGGCGATGTGGTCACCTTGACCGACATTTTTAAGTTTGAGAAAACAGGCATTGGCGCGGATGGGAAAATTTTAGGAGAACTCAAACCGACCGGGATTCGCCCCCTTTTCAGCCCCAGGTTGGAGGTGGTGGGCTACAAGCTGAGTGGCACCATTTTTGGTGCGGCCTCCTCCGCCTGGAGCGAGGCGCGTATTCAGGCCCGTCGCAACAAGACGTAAAAAAACATCTCTGCTATAATGAAAAAGTGCTTTGTAACGCCTCTGGTGCAAAAGCCTTCTCAAAAAAGGACGGGGAAAGCGGATGGTTATCTTTTTGGGAAAACTTTGCCCGGCTCAGCACGATGTTTTTAAGGAGCTATTATGATTAATCCGAAAGCCATTATCCTGCGCAAGAAAAAGTTGGGGGTGTTGATTTTGGATGCCCGTTTGGCCTCCGGGCGGTCCGTGGCCGAATGCGCTAAAGTATTGGGGGTTCCCCAGACCACCCTCCAGGCCTACGAACAAGGCGACGAGTCCCCCTCGCTCCCTGAGCTGGAAACGCTCGCCTACTTTTTTGACATCCCAGTGAGCCACTTTTACGGCAGTACGGCCCTTTCTGCCAATGGCATCCAAGAGACCAAAAAAGAAAAACTACACCGGGTCATCGATATTCGCCAGCGCATTGTGGGCACACTATTGCGAAAAGCCCGCGAAGAAAAAAGCATGACGGTGGAAGTCCTCAGCAAACGCACCGGCCTCCCCCTCGAAGACCTGAAAGCGTACGAAAGTGGGGAGAAATCTGTGCCCATTCCAGTGCTGGAAGTGCTGGCTGGCACGCTGGGCCGCGCCATGGTGGAGTTTCAGGACACGCATGGGCCAGTGGGGGCGTGGTTGCGCGAACAACGCACCTTACAGCAGGTCGCGGCGATGCCCGAAGACCTCCAAAACTTTGTCTTCAAACCGATCAATCGCCCCTATTTGGAAATTGCCAAACGGTTAAGTGAAATTGAAGTGGACCGCCTCCGCGCGGTTGCCGAAGGATTGTTGGAGATCACCCTATGACCCAGGAAACCCCTCTTACCCCTGCCCAATTAACCCAGGAAGGAAAAACAGCCTACGAACGCGAAGAATACGAAGCCGCCGCGCGCGCGTTTGAAGCGGCTGAACGGGGATTCGCCGCCCTTGGGGACGCCCTCAATGCCGCCGAGATGGCCAATAACCGAAGCGTGACCCTGCTCCAAATGGGCAACGCCCAGGCGTCCCTGGACGCAGTCGGCAACACCCCCGAAGTCTTCGCCCAGGCCAAAGACACTCGCCGCCACGCGATGGCCCTGGGCAACAAAGCCGCGGCCCTAGCCGAACTAGGCCAGCGCGAAGAAGCGGAAAAATTGTACTGGGAATGCGCGCGGCTTTTAAACGAGATCGGGGAAACTGCCCTGCGCGCGTCCGTCTTACAAGCCATTTCCCGCTTGCAAATGCGTTCGGGGCGCGTGATGGAAGCGGTTGCCAGTATGCAGTCTGGGTTGGAACAGGTGGAAAAACCAAGTTGGATCCAAAAAATGCTCAAAAAACTGCTCCAAATCCCCAATCGTATGCTCAACCGCTAACAGATGCCGTTTTGAAAGAGGTTCAGGTGCGACGCTCCAATAAGTGCGTCGCACCTTAGATTCTGCCCCATGCTCTTCTCTGCCACCACACCCACCCATATTCGCCCGGCTGAAAAAAACGACCACCTGGCCTTGAGCAATTTATTTCATTTTGAGGCCTACAATTTTCGTCACCTGGATTGGAAACGCCCGATTGATTGGTTGGGCACCCAACCTTTTCTCGTGGCCGAACAAAAAGGCCGCCTGGTTGCCGCCCTCGTCTGCCCCCCGGACTCGCCCGGGGTGGCCTGGGTGCGGGCGTTTGTTGCCGCCGGGCAGATTCCCGTGGAACAGGTCTGGCAAGCGCTTTGGCAAGAAGCCTATCGGGAACTTGAAGCGAAAAAGATCACGAAAATTGCGGCGATTTGTATGGAACCATGGATGCAAAAATTGCTGATGTCCAGCGGGTTTCGCCGCACGGACGCGGTGGTTGTTTTAGCCTGGGACCCCGCATCTCCATTGGCCCCCCCACGCTTCCCCGCACGCCCGCGCGTGATGGTGCCCGAGGATTTTCCCAATGTTTATGCCGTCGATCAGGCTTGTTTTGTCCCTCTCTGGCAAAATTCCCAGCCGATCTTGGAACTGGCATTTGCTCAGGCGATCTTCGCGACGGTGGTGGAAGACGAAACCGGCCTGATCGGTTACCAGATCAGTACGCCCAGCCCGCGCGGGGGACATTTGGCCCGGTTGGGGGTTCACCCGCGCGCGCAGGGACGGGGGATCGGGTATGCGTTGGTGTATGATCTTTTGGTTCGGCTCGCCGCCCACCCGCCCGTTCTCGGGTCTTTACAGGTAACGGTCAACACCCAGGCCGAAAATGCGGCCTCGTTGGCGGTGTATAAAAAGGCTAATTTTCAATTTACAGGCCACCAATATCCAGTTTACGAATATTTTTAGTCTTTTTTTCACCTGGGGTTAATCGTTATCTGTAAAATTCGGTAAATGGCAAATTCAGCTTCCCCAATGTATTCAAACGTGCTGTGCATTGCTAAAAAAGGAATTTTCTACGCTTGGTGAGTAGTTACCAAAAAAATCTGGCGTTCTGGGGCATAGAAATTTGATCTTCTGGTATAACTGCGCTCTGTTAACGCCAGAGGCATGCCAAACGCTAAAAAGTGCTTTGCGGGCCGTGATGGATAGAAGTCCAAAACCCAATTTGATGAGGAGAAATCGTGTCCAACAAAAATATCCGTGAAACCCGGCGTGAAAAACGCCAACAACAAAAAACTCGCGAACTAACCCGCAATTTGATCATCATTGCCGGCGTCGTTCTACTCGTCGCGTCTGGCCTGATTTACGGCAGTACGCGCCCGATCGGCGACATTGTCGAGATCACGCCCCGGGATTTGCCCAATGTGGATGGCCGCCAAATGGGCGACCCCGATGCTCCGGTGGTGGTCGAAGTTTTTGAAGATTTTCAGTGCCCGGCCTGTGGCAACTTTACTGCTACGGTCGAACCCGCGTTGATCGAAGACTACGTCAAAACGGGGAAAGTGCTTTTTATTTACCGGTTTTATCCCTTTATTGATGATCGTTCCGCCACCAAAGAATCCGATCAGGCCGCCAATGCCAGCATGTGTGCCAGTGAACAGGATAAATTTTGGGAATACCACGATATTTTGTTTGCCAACCAGAATGGCGAGAATATCGGCGGGTTTTCTAATCGCCGGTTGCAAGCCTTCGCTGAAACGTTGGGCCTGAATATGGACACGTTTAATTCTTGTTTTGAAGACAGTAAATATTGGGATGAAATTCGGCAGGATGTCGCCCTGGCTCAGACGCGCGCCGTGACCGGCACCCCGACCGTGTTTGTCAATAATCAGATTTTGTCGGGATTCTCCTATCCCATCGTGCAGAGCGCCATTGAAACCGCGTTAGCCACTGCCCCATAACCGTTTGCTTCGCCCTTTTTGATAAAACGTGCGCCACCCCGGCGCACGTTTTAATTGTGGTAGAAGGAAAACTCGAAAAGGCTGGAGGGGCGGATGTTCATCCGCCCCTCCAGCCTTTTTTCGGAACTTCCTATTTCGTTTTCAAGTGTGTCGCACCTGGGGGTAATTGGCTTATAATTTTTCGAAATAACGGCTCAGGTTTAGAGAGAAGATTCCCCGAAAAAAAACAGGGCAAAGGGGAATGTACCTTTCCTTAAGAAAAACCATTCGGGCCTGAGCAATTATGTGGAATGACTTGAAATAAAAGTAGGAGAAAACCCTTTGAAATCTTTGCTGACCGGTCTCTTCCTCATCGTCCTCGGCTTTTTGTTCGCAGGCGTCATTGCCCTTGCCACGGCGCCCCCGCGCGGCGAACCTGTCGTCCTCCAACCCCCGCCCACGCCCTTGCCCCTGGTGGTGGACGTGGATGGCGCGGTTGCCCAACCGGGCCTGGTCACTCTCCCACACGCGAGCCGTGTCCAAGATGCGCTGGATGCCGCTGGGGGACCCTTGCCTCACGCCGACCTCACCGCCCTCAACCTTGCCGCGCCCATACAAGATGGCACCCAACTACTCGTGCCCACCCTCCCCGGCAGTAGCGCAAGTTCAGCCCCTTCCACGCCCCCTCCCGTGGTAACCACCCCCCTCAACATCAATACCGCCACCGAAGCAGAACTCGCCACCCTCCCAGGGATTGGCCCCGTGACCGCCCAGCGCATTGTGGAATACCGCACCCAGTTTGGTTTGTTCGCCACGCTCGATGACCTGACCCTGGTCTTTGGCATCGGCCCTTCGACCATTGAACAGATCAGAACCCTCATCACTGTTGGGCCTTAAGATGAACGCGCTGTACCATCGCCAAATTACCGCCTCTGCCCTGCACAAACACTTGCCCGCCTCCATCCTGGAAATCGTCATCCAGGCGAACCTGCATCAAGATGACCTCAAATATCTTCTGGGGGCCTATCCGCACTATCATTTTGACGACAACGCCTTTGCCCGCACCTCGGCCTACCTGGAAGAACAACGGCAACTGATCTTCGATACCCTCTCGCAAGGTCGTCCGCACCCGGCCTGGGTGGCCTTTGGCAAAATCACCCACACCTTGCAAGATTTTTATGCCCATAGCACCTATGTCTCCCTCTGGCGCGCGCGCTTCCCACAAGACGCCTGGCCCGATCCGGAAACGATAGAGCCCCTGCTCCCCGAGCTGATGACCCACCCCCGCCTGATGACCGGCCGCGTGATCCTGCTCTTTGAAATTCTTGGCTTGCTTCCCCTGTTGGGGCGTTTTTTACACCCGCTCTTTCCGGCGGATACCCACATTCGGATGAATCTTGACCATCCCAAAACCGGGCCTCTCTTTCCCTACGCCATCATCGCCGCCCGTAAACGCACAGAAGTCGAATTCCAAGACCTGACGCAACAAATCCGCGTCCGGCTTACCCCTCTCATTTTACAGAAATTCCTTACTGCCCCCCAGCCATCTTCTGGCGAATGACAACCGCCTTTGTGCCCTCGGCCAATAGGTTAAATTTTATGATGAAAATCACACGGTTCTTTCCTCCCCCCCCCGTTTTTGAAGAGGAAGATAAAACCACCGAAGCCCAATTGACTCACGTGGTTTTGCAGGTCCTTTTGGGGCTCACATTCCTGGCAGGTTTGCGCCCCCTGTTCATTCAAAAAGCCCTCCTTCCCGGATGGATATTGTTTGGGATTGTGCTGGTTGCATTCGGGGCGCTCTGGAGCATGATGCTCCTCTTGCAAAAAGGCTATCTACGTCTGACCAATTGGCTTTTGATCAGTGTCTTTTGGCTTTTGGTCACAGGCGTATTATTAACGACAGGGGGCCTGCACTCCCAAACCTTATTCGGCTATTTCCCCGTTGTGGCTCTCGCGGCGATGCTCTTAGGGGAACGGGCAAGTATTGGCATGACCGTCCTGTGTATTACCCTGGCCGCCCTGGCCCAAATCCTGGGCGAAAAAAAACTCCTGCCCGTGTTAACGCCCTCTCCCGATTTATTTACGGTTTGGTTCTCCGCCAGCGTCTATTTAATCATTTTTGCCATGTTGCAAAACGCCGCGGCAAAAACCCTCCGAAAAGCTTTGTTACGCGCCCGCACCAGCGAAGCCCAATACCGGGAACAACGCGACCTGCTCCAGGCCCTCATGGACAACATCCCGGACATGATCTACTTCAAAGACACAGCCTCCCGTTTCATCCGCATCAATCGCTCTCAGGCCAAACTCTTGGGCGTGACAGACCCAGCCCAGGCCAACCAAAAGACCGATATGGATTATCTCCCGCAGGAACTGGCCCAGGCATTTTATGAAGAAGAACAAACACTCATCCGAACTGGCAAACCCGTGGTGGATCGGCTCGAGTTCAATCCTACGCAGGAGGGGCGCCCCCGTTGGATTTCCGCCACCAAAGTTCCTCTGCGCGCCGCCTCTGGACAACTTATTGGCCTGGTGGGCATTTCACGCGATGTGACCGAGCGCGAAGCGACCCGGCAAATGTTAGAAAAACAAGCCACGGAACTCGCCACCGTCGCCCGCGTCAGCGCCGCCATTTCCACCCGGCTAGACGTTTCCGAGTTATTACAAACCGTCGTTGACCTGACGCAAACGCAATTTAAACTCTACCACGCCCACATTTACTTACTAAGCGACGATGAAAAGACCTTAACCGTCGCCGCAGGCACGGGAGAAGTTGGCCGACGCATCCAGACGCAAGGGTGGCAAATCCCGTGCGACCATCCGCACTCCATCGTGGCGCGTGTCGCGCGCACCCGGCATGGGGCCTTGTACAACGACATTCACACCGCCCCAGACTTTCTCCCCAATCCGCTCCTGCCCAACACCCGCGCCGAAATCACAGTCCCCATCCTCGCCGCCGATCAACTGCTAGGCATTTTTGACCTTCAAAGTGATCAGGTTGAACGCTTCAAAGAAGAAGATATTCAGATTTACACCGCCCTGGCCCAACAACTCGCCGTGGCCCTCCAAAACGCCCGCCGCTACGAACTCGCCCAGGCCGAAATTGCCGAACGCAAACGCGCCGAAGAAGCCCTCCGCGCTACCGAACACCTCTTCCGCGCCGCCATTGAAGCCGCCGGAGCCGTTCCCTATTCGATTCAATACGGCGCAGACCGATATACCTTTATGGGCGAGGGCATCCAGAATTTGCTCGGATACAAGTCCGAAGAAATGACCCCGGAAGTCTGGGCCACCTTGATTGAAGAAACGATCATGCTGGGGCAGGGGAGTGGCCTTTCTCGGATAGACGCCATGAAAAAAGCCGTGGCTGGCTCGCTCAAGATATGGCAGGCCGACTACCGGATTCGCCTGCCCAATGACGAAATCCGTTGGCTATCCGACGCTTCTGTCCAACTGCCGGACGAGACCGGGCATCACACCGGCGCCATCGGCATTCTACAGGACATCACCGAGCGGAAACGGGTGGAAGAAGCCCTCCAACGCCTCAATCTCGATCTCGAAAAACGAGTCGAAGAGCGTACCGCCCAATTGGAAGCCGCCCATCAAGAACTGGAATCCTTCTCCTATACCGTCTCCCACGACCTGCGCTCCCCGCTGCGCGC
>JABWBV010000247.1 GCA_013359445.1 Anaerolineales bacterium
GGCCTGCCCGCCAGTGCCATGCCCTACTTTGGCGATATTCTCTCGGATGAAGAAATCACCGCCCTTGTAGAACACCTCAAAACCCTCTCCCCGGTCTTCGACGGCGGGACCCCCACCTCCCTCGAAATCCCCGCCCAGCCTACCGCCGACGCCGAGAGCCTCACCCGCGGCGCGCCCCTCTTCCAGCAAAACTGCATCGCCTGTCACGGCATCGCCGGGCAGGGCACTGTCCCCCTCACCGACCAAAAAGGCTACCCCGTCATCTCCCGCGACCTGACCGCCCCGTGGACCTTCCGCGGCGGGAGCACGCCCGAAGACATCTACCGCCGCATCACCACCGGCCTGGCCCCTGGCCCCATGCCCTCCTTCGCCGAAACCCTCACCGAGGCCGAACGTTGGGATGTCGTCAACTACGTCCTCTCCCTCGCCCGCCCCGCCCCGTGGGAAACGGGTGGCACGCTCGGCGGCCCCGGTCAATCCGACAGCCTGCAAACCCGCGGCGAATACCTCACCCACCTCGAAATGTGCGGCCTGTGCCACACGCAAGTCAACGCCAACATGATCTACTCCGCCGACGAATACTACCTCGCGGGCGGGATGGCCGTTCCCGCCTATCCGCAAGGCATCTTCATCAGCCGCAACCTCACCTCAGACAAAGAAACCGGCCTCGGAAACTGGACAGTCGAACAGGTCGCCGCGGCCATCCGCGACGGCAAAAGCAAAGACCGCTATCTTAACTTTTGGGGAATGCCCTGGATGTACCTGCACTCCTTCGAGCAGGACGATGCCCTCGCCATTGCCACCTACCTAAAAACCCTCCCCCCCGTCACCAATCGCATCCCCGATCCCTTGACCTACGGCTTTGTCGAAACACTGATCCAAAAAACCGCCTACTCCACCGGTGTGCCTCCGCTCGGTAACCCCCAGGCGTTGGTTTATAAAATGGGAAATTACGGCGAAACCGATCCGGGTCTGCTCCCCCGCGTGTGGCCGCAATCCGTCCTGATCTGGCTCCAATACCTGACCATCGCGGGCGGGCTGATCGCGTTTGTAGTTGCCACCCCCGCCGAAAAGCGGCGTCCGCACGGGGTCCGCGGGTGGCTGGGGTTGAGCGCCACCCTCGCAGGGGTGGGCACCCTCCTCTTCGTGGTCTGGGTGATGTACAGCACCCCCGTCCTCCCGTTCATCCCTGCAGAGATCATCAATCAAGCCGTCACCTCCGCCATTTACCAACCCGACCTGACCGGGAAAACGCCCGAAGACACCGCCCTGATCGAGCGCGGGCGCTATCTGTACACCGTCACATCCTGCGCGTTCTGCCACGGCAATCAGGGAGAAGGCGGGGCGAAGGTCAACCAGGCCTCGTTCGGTACGGTGTGGGTTCGCAACATCAGCTCGGACCCGGAATTCGGCATCGGGGCGTGGACGGACGCGGAAGTGGGCCGCGCCATTCGGAGCGGGGTGTCCCGCGATGGGGGGCCACTCCACTGGCAGGGGATGGTGTGGGATCACCTGTCCAATCTGGATGAAGAAGACCTGCGCGCCATCATCGCCTATCTCCGCACCCTGCCCGCGGTCGCCAACGACATTCCCGATCCCGTGCCCCCTTCGGCAAATGACTGTGCGGAATATACGTTTTTCACCGTCCCCTCGCTGACGCCGGGGTGTGAACCGTAAACATCCACGCCACTCAAAAACGGCGCACGTTCTGTGCGCCGTTTTTGTTTTCGGCCCCTGTCACACTTCCCCCGGAAAGCGCATAAAATAAAACGAACCACCCCTATGCGCCTCTTTTTTGAACTCACCCGCCGCTCCCTCCAACGCCAGATGACTTACCGCGCCGCCTTGTTGGCTGGGATCATCACCAATTTCTTCTTTGGTTTTCTGCGAATGGCGATTCTTGTCGCCTTGTACGGGGCGCGGACCGAAATTTCCGGGGTGGACGTACAGGGGGCGATCACGTACATGGCGCTGACCCAGGCGTTGATCGGCTACCTGAGCCTGTTTAGCTGGTACGACCTCATGCGCTCGATCCATTCCGGGGAAATCGCCGCGGACCTGCTCAAACCGCTCAACTTGTTCACCTTCTGGTTGGCGCAGGATTTAGGGCGGGCGATGCTCCAATTCATCCTGCGCGGGGTGCTGATCATGGTTGCGTACGCACTCGTGCTCGACCTGGCTTACCCGACGACGCTGGAACAGTGGCTCACCCTCCCCATTGCGCTCGTGTTAAGTTGGCTGGTGAGTTTCGCGTGGCGGTTTCTCGTCAACCTCGCCGCATTTTGGACGCCCAACGCGTTGGGGATTGGGCGCTTCTTTTTCATTATGTCCTGGTTTTTCTCCGGGTTTCTCATGCCTTTGCGGTATTACCCGGAATGGGTCCAGCAAATCAGCCAGTTAACCCCGTTTCCTTCCGTGCTGAACACGACACTTGATCTGTATGTCGGCGTCTTGCACGGGCCGGAGCTTTGGCGGGCATTGGGCATACAGGTGGTTTGGATTGTGCTCCTGATCGGGGCGGCACAAGGAATCATGCGCGCGGGGGTAAAGAGATTGGTCATCCTTGGGGGATAAGCTGTTAAGGGGAATTAAGGCCATATGATCGCCTGTAAACGTCCTGTAAAAGATTGGGTTTGCTAAAGACTCACATCTGGGTTTTTGATATAACCTGCTCAGTCCCCAAATTTTCTTTTTAAACTCAATAAGGAGCAGTGTCATGGCTAATTTTGTTTTACTTTACACCGGAGGCGGAATGCCTGAATCCGAGGAAGAATCCGCAAGTGTCATGGAAACCTGGATGAACTGGTTTACCCAACTGGGTGAAGCGGTTTTGGATGGCGGCGATCCTTTCATGCCAGGAGCAAAAACCATTGCCAGTGATGGCACCGTGCGCGAAGGCGCGGTCGCGATAACCGGATACAGCATTCTTGAAGCCGATTCAATGGATGAGGCCATCCGCATGGCACAAGGCTGTCCTCAGCTTCAAAGCGGCGGCGAAGTTGCTGTATATGAGGTCTTCGAAATGGACATGCCCGAAATGGCCGTAGCAGACACCAGCGAAGAAATAGACGAAGATGACTCCGATGCAAGTGAAGAAGCCGAAGAAGCCGAAGATATGGAAGTTTCGGATGAGGGGGATGAAGAAGAGTCAGATGAAAATGATGAAGAAAGCGAAGAATCTGACGAAGATGAAGGGACGGATGAATCCGAGGAAGAAGCCGACGAAAACGGCGAAGAGAATGATGATGACGATGATACTGAAGAAAGTGAAGAATCTGATGATGACGATGAATCCGACGAAACCGAGGAGGATGAAAACGAATCAGATGACGATGCTGGCGACGAAGAAAGTGAAGAATCTGATGATGATGAAGAATCCGACGAAACCGAGGAGGATGAAAACGAATCAGATGATGATGCTGGCGACGAAGAAAGTGAAGAATCTGACGAGATGGAAAAAACCAGCGAAGAGACCGAATAATGAGCTGAGTAATGGAAAAAAGTCCCTGAAAATATCAGGGACTTTTTTGATCCTCCTCACATCCAGTCCGCCGCGTAAAGATTTACACATTTTTTATAAAAATATCTTGTAAATTATCCTTCCCTTTGATATACTGCCCTACACTGGGGAGTAGCCTCTGGATGTTCCCCACATCCTGCCCACCTATCGTCAATACGGAGCGACCTAACCCATTCGGGCGGCTCTCCCGGTAGATGGATTGTGTCACACCAAACACATCAGGCGAGACCAACACCATTTCACCCATGGCTGTGGTCTCGCTTTTTAAATTGCCACAGCCCACACGCATCACCGCAAAGGAGTCTCTCGCATGTCCCAGTGGCACACCCTTTCCCCCTCGGAAACCCTCACCCAACTCAAAACTGACCTCGCGCGCGGCCTGTCCGCCGACGACGCCCGCGCCCGCCTCGCCGAACACGGCCCCAACGAACTCGTCGAAACCGCGCGGCGCAGTCCCCTCCGCATCCTATGGGAACAGCTCACCGCGACGATGGTGCTGATCCTGCTCGCGGCCAGCGGCATCTCGTTCGCCCTGCAAAAATGGCAGGAGGCCATCGCCATCCTCGCCATCGTCATCCTCTTTGCCCTGCTCGGCTTTTTCCAGGAATACCGTGCCGAACAGGCGATGGCCGCCCTCAAAAAGCTCGCCGTCCCCAACGTCCGCGTCCGCCGCGGGGGACAAACCCTCGAAATCTCCGCCCGCGAACTTGTGCCTGGCGACATCATCCTGCTCGAAGCGGGCAACCTCCTCCCCGCCGATGTCCGCCTGCTCGAATCCGCCAACCTGAAAATCCAGGAATCGGCCCTGACGGGCGAGTCCGAATCGGTCGAAAAACACACCGACCCGCTTACCAAAGCCGACGCCCCGCTCGGCGACCGGCGCAACATGGGCTACATGGGTACTGTCGTCACCTACGGGCGCGGCACCGCGGTCGTGACCTCCACCGGGATGAAAACAGAATTGGGCAACATCGCCACGCTCCTGCAAGGGGTGGAAGATGAACAAACCCCCCTCCAACACAAACTCGATCAGGTGGGCAAAACCCTGGCCGTCGCGGGGGTGCTGGTCGCGGTCGTGATCTCCGCCCTGGAATTGCTCCGCCCCAACCCCGTCCCGTTCGGGGAAGTCCTGCTGACCGCGGTCAGTGTCGCGGTCGCCATCGTGCCGGAAGGGCTACCTGCCGTCGTCACGATCACGCTCGCGATTGGAGCACAACGCATGTTGCGGCGCAATGCCCTCATCCGCAAACTGCCCGCGGTGGAAACGCTTGGTTCAGTCACAGTCATCTGCTCGGACAAAACGGGCACGCTGACCGAGAATAAAATGACCGTTACCCTGTTGGATGTCGCGGGCGGACGCGTGGATTTGACAGAACAGATCACCGCCCGGCATCCGGTGCTGTTGCAAAACGGGGGGGCCGAACTCCCCGCGGAACACGCCAACCCGCTCCGCCTTCTGCTCACGGGCGGGGCACTGTGCAACGACGCATTGCTCCAACCGTCCGACGATGGCAAATCCCTGACCACTGTTGGCGACCCGACCGAGGGCGCGCTCCTCGTCGCCGCGGCAAAGTTTGGGATGAAGAAGACTGATCTGGACGCCACGATGCCCCGATTGGCGGAGTTGCCGTTTGATTCGGATCGGAAACGAATGACGACGGTGCATCAATGGGGAATGGTGAATAGTGAATTATCAATTTTTAATTTTGAATTGCCGTATGTTTCAGTGACGAAGGGGTCGGTGGATGGGCTGTTGGATATTTCGGCACAAGTTTGGAATCATGATCACGCCGAGGCGTTGACAGGGGAGTGGCGCGCACGGATCGAGGCGGCGAACACAAAACTGGCCGCGAATGGGATGCGGGTGTTGGGGGTGGCGCTCCGTCCGGTGGCGGTCGCTGAACCCTGTGAGGATGGGTTGATCTTCGTCGGGTTGGTGGGGATGATGGACCCGCCCCGCGCGGAGGTGGCGGACGCGGTTCGGGTGGCAAAATCCGCAGGCATTCGCCCGATCATGATCACCGGCGATCATCCCCTCACCGCGGCGCACATCGCGAAGGAATTGGGGATCGCCAACGCGGGGGGCCGGGTTTTGACCGGGGTTGATCTGAACAAAATGACGGATCAGGATTTAGAAGCGGCGGTGGGAGAAGTGTCCGTCTTCGCCCGCGTGTCGCCGGAACACAAGTTGAAGATTGTGGCCGCGCTCCAAAACCGGGGGGAAGTGGTGGCGATGACCGGAGACGGCGTAAACGATGCCCCCGCGCTGAAGCGGGCGAACATCGGTGTGGCGATGGGGATTACCGGGACGGACGTGTCGAAGGAGGCCGCGGAGATGGTGTTGCGAGATGATAACTTCGCGACCATCGTCGCGGCGGTGGAAGAGGGGCGGGTAATTTACGATAACATCCGCAAATTTGTGAAGTTTTCGATTGCGGGGAACATCGGGAAGGTGATGGTGATGCTGATTTCGCCGTTGTTGGGGATGCCGATCCCATTGTTGCCTTTGCAATTGTTGTGGCTGAACCTGATGACGGACGGCCTGCTCGGCATCGGGCTGGGCGTGGAACCCGCGGAAAAAGATACGATGAACCGGAAGCCGTTTGCGCCCGGGGAGAGTGTGTTTAGCCGGGGATTGGGGGCGCACATCCTCCGTACTGGGTTGGTGTTGGGTGTGATTTCGTTGGGGATGGGGTACTGGCACTGGAGCACCGGGCACGAGGACTGGCAGACGATGATTTTTACGACGCTGGCGTTTTCGCAGATGTGGCAGGCGTTGGGCGTGCGCTCGAACCGGGAGTCGCTGTTCCGGCAGGGGTTGGGGTCGAACAAGCCGTTGTTTGGATTGGTGGTGTTTACCTTTGGCTTGCAATTGCTGGCGTTGTATGTGCCGGTTTTGCAGGCGTTTTTGAAGACGACGACGATGACGACGGGAGACTTGCTGTTGTGTGTGGCGGTCAGCAGTTTGGTATTGGTGGCAACGGAGTTAGAGAAGGTGGTGGCGAGGAAAAGGGAGGTATAATTTTTGCGAAGGAGACCGTTTATGGACACTGTTCGAGTTGAAGCCCAAGTGACCCCCAAAGATTTACTCAACGCCGTTAGCCAATTAAGTGCCGGAGACCTGGAACAATTCGCGGAAGAAGTTGCGAAATTGCGGGCAAAAAGACGCGCACCCAATCTCTCACAACGGGAAACCGAATTGATGTTGCTCATCAATCAGGGGTTTGCGCCGGGTTTTCGTCAACGGATTTCGACTCTACAAGAAAAACTTCAAGCCGAAACCTTAACACCCGACGAGCATCAGGAATATTTGCGTCTGATTGCCCAGGTTGAGGAACGTCAAGCACAACGGCTGGAAGCCCTTGCTGAATTAGCGCGCTTGCAAAAAACGAATGTGCGCAATGTAATGAAGCAGTTGGGAATCCAATCGCCCGGATATGTCTGACAACCGTATCCCCGCCCGCCTCAAAAAAATGGTTGCCGAACGCGCAGGAAATCGGTGCGAATACTGTCTAAGTCCACTTGAATTCTCCATTGATCCTTTCGTCACCGAGCACATCCTCCCAAAATCCAGGGGAGGAAAAAGCACGCTCGACAATCTGGCTTTTGCCTGCCAGGGTTGCAACGGGCAAAAATACAACAAAACAGAAGCCGAAGATCCCGTGACAGGCGAACTCGTCCCCCTCTACCATCCCCGGCAAGACGACTGGAAGAAGCATTTCACCTGGAGCGAAGGATATACCATACTCATTGGGCTAACCAACATAGGCCGAGCTACCATAGCCGAACTTGATTTAAACCGACTCGGCGTGATCAACTTTCGCCGCGTCTTACTCCTTTTGAACGAACATCCATCCAAACAACCATGACAAACCTCACCCCTCCCTCCGAACTCCTCACCCGCATGACCGAACGCTACGCCAACGGGGAAATCCCCTGGCATCACGAACTGCCCCCGCCCGAAGTGATCGCCCTCGCCGAGGCCCTGCCCCCTGGACGGTTTCTCGACCTCGGTAGTGGATTGGGGCGCGCGTGCATCTACATGGCCCAACGCGGCTGGACCTGCGACGGCGTAGACTTCGTCGCCCAGGCGACCGAAACATCCCGTGAACGCGCCGAGGCCGCCGGGGTTGCGGAGCGCGCCCATTTTCACACCGCCTCCGTCGCCGCGCTGGATTTTCTGACGGAACCTTACGATCTGATCCTGGATGTGGGATGCCTACACGCACAAACGCCTGAAGACGGAGAAGCTTATGCCCGGCACGTCAAACGCTTGCTCAAGCCGGGTGGCCAATACGTGCTCTTCGCTCACCTCACCAACGAAACTGATCCCGACACCCGGCAATGGACCACCGAAGCGGAGATATACCATCTCTTCCTACCCGATTTGACGGTGGAACGGATCGAACGGGGCACGACAACCATCGGAGAAAGTACGTGGGCCTCCGCGTGGTTTTGGATGCGCGCCTGAGCACCCCTCCCTGTTCTTCCTCAAAAGGCTGGAAAAGTCCCTTTCCAGCCTTTTTTCTTGCGCGTTACCAACTTGAAACACGCGTATCTGCCCTGATACAGCCTTGCCAAACGGGTGAAACATGCTCCATATAAAATACACGTCATACCACAGCTTAGCTGGGCATTATTATTTTTTTGGAGAAACATCATGAAACTGAAATTTTTACTTTCCCTAAGCGTCTTGAGCTGGCTTTTCGTTGGGTGTCAGGCTCCCATCGCCCCCATATCCAACCCCACCGAAACCCCCATGGCACAAGCCTCTACCGAATCAGTCCCCACTGCTCTACCGCAGGCAGAACTCACGCCGACTGAACCAGCCCTGCCGCCCACCCCAACCCCCGAAAGCGTCCCGACACAGGCAGAACCCACCCCTGCCGAACTCAGCCAAGAAGACCTCGCCGCGCTCGTGATGGCCGCCAACGAGCCGAGGAACTTACACACGTCCATCTCCCCCGATGGAACCTGGCAGGTAGATATCGTGCGCTACGACTGCGCTCAAGTAGACCCCTCCCAGGAAGTAGAAATCGCCTACGAACAACTCCTCATCACCCATATTAGCGACGGTACGCAAACAGTCGCCACCGATCAACTGCAATACTGCGGCGGACTGGGCGCTTTTGGGCTAAACAATTTCTACTGGTCATCGAACAGCAAGTATTTCTACTTCAACACAGCGCGGGAAGGCGCACCCGATGGCGCACCCTGTTCACTTTGGGATTATGACTTCTCACGCGTGGATGTAACCACGGGCGCGGTAGAACAGGTTCCCGGAAACGGCATCCAGGTCAACGCAGACGAAATTACCCTCGGCTGGGACGAACAAGAAATCGTGATCTGGGATTTGAATGCCGGTGAAATCGGACGCGTGCCCTTTGCTAATGCAAACTTCCAGCTCCACAGCCTCCAGATGTCCCCAGCAGGCGATCAATTCTTCTACATCTTGGGCAACGATTGCTGGGGTATCCAAACGGAGTCCCTTGTTGTGCTGGTTTCATTGGCAGACTTGACCCAAACGATTTTGGTAGAGGCCGCAACCCCTGGATATAACTCTGCCCAATGGGAAAGCGACACCTCCATCTATTTAGTGAGTACGGATGGCTACGCGTGGTATTATGATCTGACGACAAATGAGCTTATCCAGGCCACCCCATCTGCCCCTTAAAACCCAAAACAGATTCCGCAAAAATCTCATTCAGACCCTAAAGTTTTTTCTTGACGAATCCAGGGACTGGTTTGCAAACCGAGTGCCTTATTACTCAGACAACGCCTGCAAACCAAATCTTTAGGGTCTGAATAGCCCAAACCTTCCCCATACAGCAAAATTCCAAAATCACACCCTGCCTTGTGCATCATACTAAAATCTTTTTCCAGAGTTATCCCATGTCTCGCAAATTGTTTATTTTCCTCACCATCCTCCTGCTCCTGTTGACCAGTGCTTGTGTGCCTGCCGTGTTGCAAGTGGTGGTAGAAACCCCTACCCCCGTGGCAATAACAGCCCTGCCCGCAGAAGAGCAAACCCCCACCCCCACCGAAACCCCCACCCCCGTTCTCGAACCCACCCCCACGGAGA
>JABWBV010000248.1 GCA_013359445.1 Anaerolineales bacterium
CGCCACGATCAAAGCCAGCCCGACCGCAACTTCTGCCGCCGCGACGGCCATCACAAAAAAGACAAAAATGTGTCCACCTACTTGTTGGTGGGTTTGGGCAAAGGCAATAAAGAGCAAATTTGCCGAGTTCAGCATTAACTCAACCGACATAAAAATGACAATTGCGTTCCGCCGCGTCAACACGCCCAACGCCCCAAGCGTGAATAAAATCGCCGATAAACCGATGTAATTTTCGACAGGAACCATGGTACATCCTCACATATCACACACCCACCCCTTTTTTGTCAGGGGATGGGCAAACGGTGAAATTTATTTTCGGGCTTTTTTCCTTTCTCCCTTCGTCAACACAATGGCACCAACCATCGCCACAAGCAAGAGAATAGAAGTGACTTCAAAGGGGAGTAAATAATTATTAAACAATTCAAGGCCAATTGCTTCCGGGCCGCCAAACGTGCTGTCGGACAAAGCGCGCACGGTCGCATCTGTCACCCCGCGCAAACTGAGTTGATAGGCGCCAATCCCCACCAGCACAACGGCCAAGAGCCAGGAAAAGGGTTTTTGCCAGATGAGGGTATCTTCGCCTGCCAATTTTTCTGTTCCCAGAAGCATAATGACGAACAGGAACAAAACCATGATCGCCCCGGCATAGACCGTCACCTGGGCCATCGCAATAAACGGGGCACTCAGGATCAAATAAAATACCGCGACGGTCGCAAAATTCAAGATCAGGAACAGCGCCGAATATACGGAGTTTTTGCTAAACAACATACCCAGTGCCGCCCCAATGGCGACGAAGGCGAGGACATAAAAAGTAATAAGATTTCCGTCCATAATCAATCTTTCGGATTCTCCATTTCCGGCACACTACGCGTGAACACGCCGGGCTGGGTCTTTTGTGGGGTGGAGCTTCCACCGGCTTTTAATGGCACTAACAACATATCTTTGTTGTAAATCGCGTCCTTCCGCGCCAGAAAGGACAACTCATAGTTATCCCCCAACACAATCGCTTGCGTCGGGCAGGCATCCTCACAATAGCCGCAAAAGATGCACCGCAAAAAGTTGATCTCATACGTGCTGGCATACCGTTCACCGGGTGAAAAACGCTTTTCATCCGTATTTTCAGACGACTCAACAAAAATAGCGTCTGCCGGGCAAGCCGCCGCGCACAACGAACAACCGATACACCGTTCCAGACCGTTGTCATAGCGCTGTAACACATGACGGCCCTTAAACCGAGTCCGCACCGGACGTTTCACTTCCGGGTACGCATAAGTAATCGGCTTATCGAACATGGAACGAAACGTCGTCCACATCCCCACTGCTAAGGCTTTGATTTCATCTATACCAGTCAAAGCTCAACCTCCGGGAAAGGTACATAGGTACACCACAGGTACACAAAGTAAACAAGTAAATCGGTAGGGTCACATTAACTCCCCATTGCCACGACCACAATCGCCGTAATAAACACATTTACCAGCGAAAGAGGCAACAAAATTTTCCAACCAAACGTCATCAACCGATCATAACGGATACGGGGCAGGGTTGCACGAATCCAGATCATCAAGCCTAAACCGGCCAGAATTTTCAAAAACAAATACAACGGCCCCAACCCCGGAAGCACATCCACGAACGGCCCGCGGAACCCGCCAAAAAACAGGCTCGCCCCAATCGCACTCACTGCCGTCATCTTGATATATTCCGCCATAAAAAACAGCGCAAATTTCATCCCGGAATATTCCGTATGATACCCTGCCGTCAATTCTTGCTCGGCCTCAGGAATATCAAACGGCGACCGGTTTACCTCTGCCAACGCCGCAATCAGGAAAATAAACGCGCCTAAGGGCTGGTAAACAATAAACCAGATGTTCTTCTGCGCCTCAACAATATCACCCAGGCTCATCGACCCCGCAATCATGATCGGGCCAACAAACGCCAGCCCCAATGCCAACTCATAACTCACCATCTGCGCCGCCGAACGTAACCCGCCCATCATCGCATATTTATTGTTCGAGGCCCAACCGGCCAGCGTAATCCCATACACCGCAATCGAGGCCACCGACATGATGTACAGCGACCCCACATTGATATCGGAAATCCCCAAAAACACTTCCTGCCCAAACATCAGCACCGTCTTGCCCCACGGAACGACTGCCATAATCACAATCGAAGGGATCATCGTAATCACCGGCGCCAGCACAAACAAAAACTTATCCGACTTCGCCGGAATCAACTCTTCCTTAAAAATCAACTTCACCCCATCCGCCGCTGGTTGCAACCAGCCCCCCGGTCCCACCCGGTTCGGCCCGATGCGAATCTGAATCTTCGCCAGCAGTTTGCGCTCGTAGAACGTTGTATACGCAAACCCCGTCACCAGCGCCAGGGTCAAAATAACCCCTTTAACAATCCATTGGATGATTAATGCACTCTCCATTTACGCTTTCTCCACTTCTACAACAACCGGATGGTTAACCGTCATGCCCAAACTCCGGGGCACCAACACAAACCCTTCCGGCATCGTGCCGTCACAATCAACTGTCGCCTCCGCACGGGAACCGTTCCAGGAAATTTTCACCCCCATGCCCTGAACCAACATCAACTTCTGGGCATCGTTCGGATGAAAGACCACGGCAGGGGCGGACAAACGCGCGGTAAGCGTCTTTGACCGGGAAATGATCGTGCCCCGATCATACAAACGGGTCACCGGAACGGCGACTAACCCCGTCCCAACTCGTACGGGGGCACCGGAAACCTCGGCCACGGTCGCACCCTCGCGCGCCGCCAACTGCACCCCCAACCCTTGCGAATTCTCATACGTCGTCCCCCCATAATACATATCCCCGCGCCCAACGATCGGCCACTGCTCTTCCACCTGAGCCAAATCACTGAACGTCATCCCGGCATATTCGGGGGCCACTTCGCCGATTTTCGCAAACACGCGGGGGGCAAAACGCCCTTCGAGTTCCAACCCCACGCGCAAGGCAATCTGCGCCGTGATGGTGTAATCGGCGCGGGTCTCGGAGCGGGCCGGGACGGTGGTGTAAAATCGTTGCACGCGCCGCTCGCCAGAGGTGTACGAACCATCGCGTTCAACATACGCCTGAGCAGGGAGCACAACATCGGCCAGCTTTGCCGTTTCGGTCAAGAACAAATCCTGCACCACCAAAAATTGCGGGTGGCTCATCTGTAACAGGTCGGGATAATCCCCATACGGATTCGCCGCAACCACATAAGCCAATTTTGCCCCGGACAAATCCGCTTTCATCTCGGCGGACGGGCGGAAACCCAAATCCCATGCGCCTTGATCGTTGGCACGCCGATGAACGGCAACCAGCCCATTATTCGGTTTTCCAAAATGCCCGGTTTCAATCAAAATGTTTGCACAAGCCTGGGCCAAAACGGTTGTCCCCTCCAGGCCCAAACCTTCGCTCCCATAGAAAAGCACGCAGTTTCCTTCCGCACCAAGCGTTCCTTTCAGTTCCGCAAGGGCTTTCAGTTCTTCTCCATAAACATACCGCACACGCTTCTTCGCGGCTCGATCCAGTTTCGTCTCACGCGGGTTTACCACGATCAAGTTCGCCCCGCGGGAGGCGGCTTGTTTCACGCGCAACCACCAAACAGGCGCTTCTTCTTCCAAATCGCTGGCGATGACCAAAATGGTGTCGCCCGGCCCGAGATCGCTCAGGTTTGACCCTTTGCTCAACCCGACCTGCGCCACAAAATCCCCCCCGCCGACGTGTGTATCCAGCAAGGCTTTCCCACCCTGGTGGTCAACGAGTTTGCGAAGCGTGTACAGGTCTTCGTTTGAGAGACGGCCACTGGCTAAAACCAGGGTGCCCTCTCCGGCTTGTTTCATCTTCTCCCCGATCAGGTCAAGCGCTTCACCCCAGGTGGCGGGGGTCAGTTCGCCGTTTTTGCGGATCAGGGGCTGGGACAGGCGGTCGGCGCTTTCACTGAAATGATAGGCGGAGAAACGGCCTTTATCACACACCCAGATTTCGTTGACTTGCTCGTTTTGGCGAGGCATCACCCGTTTGATCGCGTACGCGCCCCCAGTTTTGGCCTCGCGGCGGGTATTGAAGGTGAGGTTGCACCCGACCGGGCACTGGTTACAAATGGAGGCGGAGGAATTCAGTTCCCACGGGCGCGCGCCAAAGCGAAAATCGGACGTGGTCAGCGCCCCGACCGGGCAGATGTCGGAGGTGTTGCCCGACCAGTAGGAGTCAAATCCGGGTTCGGAGTAGGTCACAATGTCGGTGCGGCGTCCCCGGTTGAAGAAGCTCAACACTGAGTCATCAGCAATTTCATCTTGAAAACGGATGCAACGGGCACATTGGATACAGCGTTCGCGGTCGAGATAAATCAAATCGCCCAGCGGCACATGCTTGGCAAAGTGCATTTTGTTATCAAACTCAAAGCGACTGCTCCCCGGCCCATGCGCCATCGTCAGGTTTTGGAGCGGGCATTCGCCGCCTTTATCGCAGACGGGGCAATCGAGCGGGTGGGAGGTCAGGATGAATTCGACAATCTCGTCGCGGGCCTCGGTCACTTTTTCGGTATAGCCGCGCACGACCATGCCTTCTTCGACGGGAACAGTACATCCGGTTTCCAGCTTGGGGCCGTACCCGATCTTGGGACTGCCATCCGCCTCGAGGACAAATTGCCCGGTGGCGCGATCCCGCACGGGGCGGCCCACTTCGACCAGGCACATGCGGCACATGCCGACCGGGGCCATTTTGGGGTGGTAACAAAAGATGGGGATATCAACCCCGATTTTTTTCGCGGCATCCACAATCAACGTTCCGGCGGGGACGGTGACAGGGTGGTTATCAATCGTGAGAGTTACGGTTTTCGTCATTCGATATCCGATAGATTCAGGCAAGAACCATAGGGTCAGCCACTTTTTCGGGCGTTGTTTTGGCCGTCCAGTCATGGGGGAAACGATCTATCCCCGTGACCACGGCCTGGATGGAAAATTCGCCGAGCGCGCAAAGGCATTTGCCTTCAATGTTGCGGGCAACATCATAGAGGAGTTTGACTTGTTCGTACCCTTCGCCGCCGGCTTCGATGCGGTCAATGAGGTGGGACATCCAGAACGTGCCTTCACGGCAGGGGGTACATTTGCCACAAGATTCGTGTTTGAAGAAGTGAAGCGTTTTTTTGACGAGCCAGTCCATACTGACCGAGTCATCGATCACGATCACGGATGCCGACCCCAGCATCGAGCCGACGTTTGGCACGGATTCGTAATCCATCGCGGTGTCTAACGCTTTGTCGTCGGCGACGATAATGGCAGAGGAGGCGCCAGCAGGCATGATCGCTTTGATTTTGCGTCCGCCGGAGATGCCGCCGCCGTGTTCGTAGATGAGTTCGCGGAAGCTGGTCCCGAGCGGGAGTTCGTAGTTGCCGGGTTTGTTGACATGCCCGGAGAGGGAGAAAATTTTCGGGCCAGGAGATTTTTCGGTGCCGATGGTTTTGTACCAATCGGCGCCTTTCGCGAGGATCATCGGGACGTTGGTGAGCGTTTCGACGTTATTGACGATGGTCGGTTTCCCGTACAGGCCAAAGCTGGGCGGGAACGGCGGGCGGAGGCGGGGTTGGCCGCGTTTGCCTTCGAGCGATTCGAGCAGGGCGGTTTCTTCCCCACAAATATAAGCGCCTGCGCCAAAATGGTTATATAGGCGGAGGGAAAAGTCTGTGCCAAAGAGCTTGTCACCGAGGAAGCCTGCCTTTTCGAGTTCGGCCAGTTTGGCGTCAAGGGTTGGAACTAACGGCCAGAATTCGCCGCGCAGGTAGTTGTAGGCCGCGTTGGCCCCCACGGCGTAGGCGCAGATCATCATGCCTTCGTAAAACTGGAAGGGGTTGCGCTCCATGATTTCGCGGTCTTTGAAAGTGCCGGGTTCGGATTCATCGGCGTTGGCGACGACGTAATGGGGCCAGTTGTTTTTGTCAATGAAGCGCCATTTCAGCCCGGTCGGGAAGCCTGCGCCGCCGCGCCCGCGTAAGCCAGATTTGAACACTTCTTCGACCACTTCTTCGGGTTTCATTGTCGTAACGACTTTTTTAAACGCCTCAAAGCCGCCGTGTTGGAGGTACACGTCGAGTTGGTCAATGTCGGGAATGTCTCGGTGACGGAAAAGCACGTAAGTCATAAATCTCTTCTATCCAATAACGATTGGGAATTGGCTATTGATTGCGTAATTCGTCTACTAACTTCATTGCACTCTCCACCGTCTGATTCTCGTGGTAGAAAATGCCTTCACCGCTCTGAAGTTGGAACATGGGGGCTTTGTCGCACGCGGCCAGGCACATCACGGCTTCGACCGTGACTTTACCATCTTCGGTGGTGCCACCATGGTGGGGGTCGAGTTTCAACCGGTGACAAAGGCCTTCCATAAATTCATCCGCCCCGCGCAAGGCACAGGGGAGGTCGGTGCAAACCTGAATGCGATATTTGGCACCGGGTTTGTCGTAGTAGAGCGAATAGAACCCAACAATGGTCGCCACTTCGGTGGGGGCGACGCCGATGATTTCGGCTACTTCCGCCATATCCGCCTGGGAGACGTACATCTTCTCGCGTTGGGCCACATATAAAAGCGGCATCACCGCCGAACGTTTTTGGTCGGCAGGGTATTTGTTCAAAATGGTTTGAACTTCTTCGGGATATTTTTCGAGCAAATTGTTCATTATCGATCTGTATCTCCCAACACAATATCAATACTGCCAATGATTGCCACCAGGTCAGCGACCATATGATCTTTGGACAGCACATCGAGCGATTGGAGATTGGCAAAAGAGGGGGTGCGCCAGTGAACACGGTACGGTTTCGGCCCACCGTCGCCTTCCAGATACACGCCCAATTCTCCGCGGGGAGATTCAACGGCCATATAAATGGATTCTTTCGGGGCGGGGAACCCTTCGGTCCACAGTTTGAAGTGGTGGATCAACGATTCCATGCTGACGCCGATTTCCGCGCGGGGCGGGGGGACAAATTTGCGGTTGTCGCTACGGAACGGGCCTTTTGGGAGGGTATCGAGGGCCTGCTGAATAATCTTGCGCGATTCGTGAAATTCCTGCATCCGAACCAGATAGCGGGCATAGACATCCCCTTCGGTGAGGGTGGGCACGTCAAAATCGTATTGCTCGTACCCGGAATAGGGCCGGAGTTTGCGAAGATCGACCGCGGGGCCAGAGGCTCGTAAAGTCGGGCCACTCATGCCCCAGCGGAGAGCATCTTCGCCGGAAATCACGCCGATGTTTTTCGTGCGGTCCATAAAGAGGGGGTTTTTGGTCAGCAGACGTTCGTACTGGGCGACGCGTTCGGGCAGGATTTTGATAAACGCGCGGACGGTGTCTTCCCATTCGGCGGGGACATCGCGCCACAACCCGCCGGGGCGGAAGTATGTCGTCATCATCCGTTGCCCCGCGCACATTTCCATGATGTCCAAAATCGTTTCCCGCTCGCGAAAGGCGAACAAAAACACGGTCATCGCGGCCATGTCGAGGGCGTGGGTACCCAACCAGACCAGATGCGAGGCGATTCGCTGGAGTTCGGCCATAATCACGCGGACAGCCTGGGCACGCGGGGGCACGTCCAAATCCACGAGTTTTTCGACCGCTAAACAGTAGGCGAAATTATTCCCCATCGTGTTTAGATAGTCGAGGCGATCCGTCATGACCGCGGCTTTCTCATAGGTCTTGGACTCCATATTTTTTTCGATGCCGGTATGGAGGAACCCAATGTCGGGAATGCAATTGATGACTTCCTCACCATCCAATTCGAGCAAAAGGCGTAACACCCCATGCGTACTGGGATGTTGTGGCCCCATGTTGAGGAGCACCGTTTCCCCGGTCAGCGCACGTTCGGAAACCAGATGTTTTAGTTCATCTACGGAGACTTCTTGAAGTTGGGACATAATTTATTACACCGTAAAGGAAGTTGGGCACATGCAAAAAACTTCTTTTACCAATCAATTATTCTTGTAACTATTCAGGGCCAAGATTAGCCCGAAAAAAGGGGGAACAGTTACTTATTCTTTGGGATGGGGCTTGCGCTGGGCAATCTCATCAAAGTTAAAGGAAAACTGGACTTCTTCGTAGCCCAGGGGGTAATCCTTTCGCAGGGGATGGCCTTGCCAATCGTGGGGCATTAAAATCCGGCGCAGGTCTGGGTGACCTTCAACGTGAACGCCGAACATATCGTGCAGTTCTCGTTCCGGCCAGTTGGCACTCCAATACACATGCGAGATCGTCGGAACAGAGGGTTCATCCCCCGCGACGGGGACGCGCACTTCCAACCGGCAGTTATTCTTAAGGGAGGAAAACTGGTAAACCACATGAAAACGCGGATCGTCTTGCGGCCAGTAATCCACGCCCGTGATGTCGGAGAGATATTCAAAGCCAAATTCTTCGCGCAGAGCTTTGGCGACTTCCGCGATTTGGACTGGGGTGACGATCAAACGTGGATCGCCGCGAAATTCGCCTGTTTCTCCGTCGAAGCGTTCAGCTAAGGATTTTTGGACTTGAAGTAAATAGTCTTTGCTCATCGGATAGTGGGGGTTCGTGCTTGGGAAATGAGATAATTGCTAATTTGTTGGCTTTGCGGATTCGTCACGCCCAATTCTTCATCTTTTCGGTTTTGACCTTCTCGTGCAGGGTCATGATCCCGTGGATCAGCGCTTCCGGGCGGGGCGGGCATCAGGCAATATACACATCGACCGGAACGATCTCATCCACCCCTTGCACAATGGCGTAGTTGTTGAACACCCCCCCACAAGACGCACAATCCCCCATCGAAACGACCCATTTGGGGTCAGGCATTTGATCGTACAGACGACGCAGAACGGGGGCCATCTTCCGGGTCACGCGCCCGGCCACGATCATCAGATCGGATTGGCGCGGGCTGGCGCGCATCAGTTCCATGCCGAAGCGACTCATGTCATACGTCGCGGCCTGAGAGGCCATCATTTCAATCGCACAACAGGCCAAGCCAAAAAGCATCGGCCACATGGCCCCAGTGCGTCCCCAGTTGACAAGATCTTCCAACCGGGCGGTAACCACGCCCATGTTGCCAAGTTTTTGTTCTACTCCCATTCCAGCGCTCCTTTTTTCCAGGCATACACATAGCCAATTAAGAGAATGCCGATAAAAACAAACATCTCGATAATCCCAAACCACCCTAACTGCCGTAGCACAACCGCATAGGGCAGGAAAAAGACCACTTCTATATCGAACAAAATAAACAGCACTGCCACCATGTAAAAACGAACGGGGACACGACGGGTCCCTGGTCCAATGGGGGCCATCCCCGATTCGTAAGGGCTGGATTTTCGTTCAGTGGGGCGACGCGGCCCAAATAAATGGCCTAGCGCAACAACCAGAATTGCCAGGCCAGTCGCGATAACAAGCAAGATCCCAATGGGAAGATATTCAGCTAACATCTGTTCAACCTATATTGAGGATAATTCCATCTTGGCTCAGGAAAAGGCGCGGTGATTGTATCATAGGGGATATGCCCTAACAAGGCAGGTGGAAAATTTCACAAAGTCCTTAAAATAACCCGCTCTCCTCTCCAAAGTTTCATTA
>JABWBV010000249.1 GCA_013359445.1 Anaerolineales bacterium
TGGTTTTTGTATCACGCGGTCACGGTGGGGAAGAAACCAATGGACGTGTTTGTAGATGAGGGGTGGCGATTGTTACGGAGTGGAATTTTTGCCGATTTGTTGGATGAACTCGGACGCCGGGCGCGCAAACGGGGGTCAAGCGTGACGCTGATTACCCATTTACCCGGCGATCTGGCGCAAGGGACGCATTCCTTGAGTCTGGCTTCGACGGCGTTTGTAGGGCGGTTGGGGCCGGAGGAGGCGTTTGGCTATTTTCGGTCGTTGGGAGTGGCGGAAGGGGAGGCACAACGGCATGCGGCGACGGTGTCCCGCTTGCCCCCGCGTCTGTTTTTGGCCGCACCCGCCGGGGGACGAGGAGCGTTGTTTCCTATCTCAGTGACGATTCCCCCGCTTTGGTTGGAATTTTGGAAGGGGTTGGGGGCGGCGCAGTGATTTTTAAACCCCTGTGCTTGCTTATTCAGGGTAAGGAAGCTCTGAATAATTGGGAATGGAATGCCCGCGTCGGGCAAGGATCGCAAAGGCTTGTGCCCGACGGAGGAGCGCCCGATCATACTGCGTCAATAAATCATGGCGTTCAGTGTCCTCTTGCGCGGTTAATGAACGGTCATCATTCAGGTCGTTCAATTCTGCTAGTCGGTGTTGTTCGGCGTTCGAGAAACTGGGCCGCGTAGCTGTCCACAATGCCTGGTCGCTCAACCAAATCATCTCGGCCAATTCGTGCGTGAGGGTTTCGGGCCAGGCGGAGATCGGCGGTAAGAAAATTGTCAAAGTGGCGGTAAGGAGTTCTTCCACTGAGCGATTTGATCTTTGGGCAATTCCTTGTAAGTGGTGGAAAAGGGTTTCTGAAATTTGGATGGCTACTTTTGCACTCATCTTTTGTATTGTACCCATAGGTGAATTGATGCAACAATGTCTAAATTGTGGTTATGAATTTTCTCAGGAAAATTGCCCTTTATGCGCCAGGCAATGGGAAGTGTGGGAGTTGATGTTTTCGCCGTTGCCCATGCCGGAGATATGTGGGCAGGTGGCGGCGTGGTTGGGGCAATTGCCGGAGCCGGTATGCCTGGAACTCGCGGCGACTACGCAAGGGGTGAAAGTGCGTTTGTATACTCCACCCGGGCGGGGGCAGGGAGTTGTCCAGGCTTGGGCGGCGTTGACGCATCAGCAGTCGCGTTGGAGGAGGGTGTCAGGTGATCAGGTGTCAGGTTTCAGGTCTGGAGAGAAGCACCTGATACCTGATACTGGAATACCTGACACTTATGTTTTAACGACTTCGGCTTTGTTGCCTTCGCTGGTGGATGTGGAGGGGGATCCGTTTTTGGCATTGGCGGGACGGTTGTTGGGGCAGGTGGAAAATGACAGGGAAACGAGATTACGAGTGTGGATGTTGGGGAAGGATATGGCGTTGCAGGAGCGGGCGCGGGCGTTGGCGGCGTATTCGTATGGGACGGAATCGGGGGTGGAGGCCGGGACGCCGAATCCGTGGGGGTTGCGCTTGGGATGGTTGCGGTTTTGGTTGCTCGCGGGTGGGGCGTGGGCCGCGCTGAGTGGGGCCGCACTCGTGCCGGGGTGGGTGCCCTGGCCGGTCGGTATCTTAGGGGTGTTGGCGGGGGGCGTGGTCTTTTTGGCCGCGTATTTTGGCATTTGGCGGTGGATGCAGTGGCGATCTTTGCCAAAAACGACGTTGGAACGGGCCAGCGAAGGTGCTTTATTGCGGGTAGCCGTAACGCTTCATGCTCCGCGTCCGCAGGAGCTTTTGCTTTTAACTGGGGCACAGGTCTGGAAGAGGTTTTCAGGTGTCAGATATGAGGTGTCAGGTTCCAGGTATCAGGTGCCAGGTGAACAAAACCTGACACCTGACACTCTAACACCTGACACTTCTGAATGGCCCCACATCAAAGAGTTTGCCTTACCCTTATCGGCGCGGGAACTCGCGGGGTGGTTTGCGCCGCCGGAGTTGGGGGAGGGAAGCGGGCTAATTGACCGGGCCGCGCGCCAGGATGTGCCCGCCCCACCCCCCGCGCGGGCGTTGGTCACTGCACCTCTGCGGGTGGGTGTTGCGGTCGCCACCGGGGAACCGCTGGGGGTGGACCCGGATGGGCATGGCGTTATCATCGGAGGAAGTCGGAGTGGGAAAACTTCGTTTGTGTTTCAGCTTTTACAACAGATGTTGGCGAAAGGGCCGGACGCGCCGGGGTTGTTTTTGGTGGACCCGCATTTGTCGCTGGCGGATGGCTTTTTGCAGATGATTGACGAATTGCCCGAACCGTTGCGGGCGGAGGCGATGCGCCGGGTACGGATCATTTCGCCTGACCAGCCGGAAGTGGTGCCGCTCAACCTGCTGACCCTGCCGGAATTTGCCTGGGCGGGGAATGCCATCGTGCAAGCCGGGCGGCGGATTTGGGACGATTATTGGGGGCCGCGGATGCAGGCGGCGTTGTTGGGCTTGTTCCGGCTGGCCCACGCGTGGAACCGGCATCACCCAGAGCATCCATTGGGTCTGTTGCATGTGGTGTTTGCGGCGTTCAATGCGGAGTGGCGACACGACGCGCTGGCGTATCTCGCGCCGGTGGACCGGTTGGGCACGCTGGCGTTGGATGCGTTGCTTGGGCAGATGAGCCAAAATTACGGCAATTGGAACCAGGGGTGGGTGACGGAGGTGGTCAGCCCGATTTTGTCGAAGGCGATGGCGTTGGAGTTGTCGCCCTGGCTGTTTCCGGCGATGCACCAGGCCCGGTTCGTAGATTTGGAGCGGTGGGTGAAGGAGCGCTGTTGGATTATCTTGCGCCTACCCACAGGCGAGATCGGGCGGGAAGGCGCGCGGTTGTTGGCGGGGATTTTTTATAACGTGTTTGAGGCGGCCTTTCGCCGCGCGACCACCTACCAGCCCGTGCCGTTTTATTTTGTCATTGACGAGACCCAGGAGATCGGTGCAGGGATGCAGTTGGAGGCGATGCTGTCCGAGGGGGCAAAGTTCGGAGCGCGGGTATTTGTGCTGGCGCAGAGTCTTTCGATGTTGCGGAAGATGGAAGGATTTGAGGCGGTGGTGCAATCCCTACTGGCAAACACGTCCACCCAGGCGTTTTTCTCCCCCGACCCGGAAGATGCGGACCTGATCCGGGCGATTTTGAGTGCGACCGTGCGGTATGGGGATGTGACGCTGGATGTTCCGTCGTTGCATTGTTGGCTTCGCGCACGCGTCGGGGGACAGTGGCAACCACCCACTCTGGCGAAGGTGGAGCCGTTGCCGCGGGTGAAGGATTTGGCGCGGGTTCAGGCGGTGATCAGGGAGGTCATTGCTCAGCACTCCGAAGATTATGCGCCCGCGGAAGGGTGGCAGGAGGCGGTGGTGAAGGCAATGAAGGGGTTGTTGCCACCTGCGGTGTGGGGGTTGTTGGATCCGTTGTTGGGGAGGAAGAAGTCAGGAGAGGAGAAGGGAAAAACAGATTTGCCTGTTGAAGCAGGTCAGGATAGATGGAAACTGGGGTTGTGAATAAAGACTGTTAGAAATGGTGGCAGATTTTATAAGATAGGTGGACTTGTGTTGGTGGCTTTTTTTATGTGTCATGCCAGGCTCATCTGACCTGGGTGGAGGCAGGGTAAGTGACTTGGGTTGCATGACGAGGGGGACAGAGGTACCTTTCATCGCGTCACACCTAAGCCCAAAATACCTCGATGATAATACAACCCCGCCGTGGGGTGGGAAGGTTGGATGATTGTGCTAAACCCGATGATAAGAATTAGGAGAAATAGACAAAAAATTATTTTTTGGGTGGTATTGATGAATTTGGAACGGGATTTGGCCACACACCTCTAAATGACCAATTACCGCCATAATAATTCGAGCCAATTCCAACATCATCAAACACCTCGTTGTGATAATTGTCAATTGCTTCGCCGACTGTACATCCGTTACAGTCAATGAGATTATCTTCTCGTACTAATTTATCTTCTTCTATCAATCGATTACGTATTTCCTCGAGTTTTTCTGTTTTTTCGTTTTCAGGTAAATTTCTTAAAGCTGCATCCATCATTCTGTTTACAAACCAATTTTCGCCTCGACAGATTTTAGAAGCTGCTGGAAAGTAACTGCAATTTGGGTGCTGTTTAGCAAGATTATCATAGTAGGTACATACTGATGTATTTCCTTGATCCAACAACCCTGTTGGATCAATTCTATTGATTGAATTGTTGGAAACAAAAATATACAGATTACTATCACGACCAGAAAACAGAACAGGGTCTTTAATTGTCCACCTGCCAACCTCGGCATCGTAATCCCGCGCACCGAAGCGCACCAGGCTGGTGTCTGGGTCATACAAACCGCCAGCAAAGCCGAATGGTTGGAAGCCGGGGTTGGTGTCCTGAGTGACGCGCCCGAAGGCATCGTAATTCATTTGTTGGACAATCCCCCCGGTTTGCGTGTTGAGAACCAAACGGATACTGCCCAAGTGGTCGGAGATGATCCGGTACGTGACACCGCCCTTGACCATGTAATCAGGCACATTACTCTGGCTCGCATAGATAAAGGTGCTGACCACATTCCCCGTACCGTCCAATTCGGCCACCGGTTCGAGAGCATCTGCATAGAGCCAACCCTGGACGAGGGTGCCATTCACCTGTTTGCCCACGCGGCGGCCCTCGCCATCTACCAAGTAGGTGATCGCAGTTGTGTCCGGCAGGGTGACGGCCATCAGATTGCCGAGGGCGTCGTAGGTAAAGGTGGTGGTCTGCCCGCTTGTGGTTTTGGTCATAAGTTCCCCGTTCGGGGTGTAGGTGTAGGTATTGGAACCGTAAGTCAGCAGGCGATCTTGCGCGTCGTAGGTAGCGGTGTTGGTCCCGTCACTCAGGCGGTTGCCATTCAAATCATAGCTATAAGCGGCGACTTGCCCCCCGTTGAGCGTAACCGTAGCCAGCCGCCCGGCCGCATCGTAGGTGTAGTCCCAGGTCTCGGTGACACCGTCCACGGTTTCGACTTTTTGGGTGATGCGGCCTAATTTGTCGCGCGTGTAAGTGGCGTCAAAGACATTCGCGGCGTTGTAGGCCGCGCTATACCCGCTCAATTCGGCGAAGGCGTTAAACGTCCAGCTGTCGGTGACGCCGCTCAGGGTGGTGCCGGTGAGCAGGCCGGTGGTGGCGTTGTAATTCAGCGTCAGCGCGCCTGCCTGGGTCAACGCATCGTCATGGTCGTAGGCAAAGGTATAAGGGGTGCCGTTTATGTTGAGTTGTTCCAGCCGTGCGCCTTCGTCGTAGGTGTAGCCTACATTGCCATTGATGAGACCACTCCAGGTGACGTTCGTCAGCACCTCGCCGTCGTAGGTGTAGGTTAGGCCAACCCCACCAGGGTCGGTAATGCCAGTCAGTTGTCCGGTGGTGGAACTGTAGGTGTATCCCAGCGTTCCGCGCGGGATGGTTAACCCGGTCAGGCGGCCGAAGGCGTCGTAGGCATAGGCCAGGGTCAGGTTGTCAGGGCGGGTGACGAGGGTCAGTTGTTGGGCGTCGTTATAGGTGTAGGTGGTTTGGTTTGTGCCACCTCCCGTAACGGCAGGGGCAGTGTAGGTTTCCAACAAGTTCAACCCGGTGTAGGTGAAGGTGTGGGCTGGGCGGCCGGGCGGGGTCAGGGTCAGAAGATTGCCTGCGTCATCGTAAGTGTAGGTGATGGTGCGGTCTCCGGGGAGCGTTTCAGTGAGCAGGCGTCCCAAGTCGTCATAGCTAAAACTGAACAGGCGGGCAAGGGGGTCGGTGAGGGTTTCGACGTACCCTGCGGAGGTGTAGGTCAGGCTGGCGGTGCGTTGATCGGGGCCGGTGCCCTGCGCGAGCGCGGTCAGGTTGCCTTGGGTGTTGTAGGTGTAAGCGGTCAGCGTCCCGAGCGGGTCGGTCAGATTGGTGACAAGGCCGCGGTCATCGTAGCTAAAGGTAACGGTGCGGTTGAGCGGGGTGGTGATCCCGGTCAGGTTGCCGTTGGGATCATAAGTGAAGTCGGTGGCCTGGTTGAACGGGTTGGTGAGGGTGGTGATCAGGTTGAAGACGGGTTCGTAGGTAAAAGTGGTCGTGCCCCCGAGCGTCTGGTCGGTGAAGGTGAGGAGATTACCCTGGTCGTCGAAGGTGCGGTCAAAAACGGCTCCACTGGGGAGGGTGGTTTGGGCGGGGTTGCCGTCGGCGTCGCGGGTGAAGGTAGTGATGAACCCGGCGGGATCGGTGATTTGGGTGGCTTCGCCAAATTGCCCGGTGACGAAGGTGGTGGTGTGGCCTTCGCCGTCGATGAAGGTACTGAGGGCGTCTTCGGGGCGGGTGAGGGGGGCGGGGTCGGTCTCTGTGCCGGAGCCGGGAGGCACCCAGCCCACAAGTTGACTGGCTGTGGTGGCGCGGACCACCCCGCCGGGGAGGGTGGCGCTGGTCAATTGACCGAACTGGTTGTAGGTGCGTTGGGTGAGCTGGCCGTTGGCGTCGGTTTCGGAGGTCATCAGGTGGCGGGGGTCGTAGCCGAAGGTTTGCCCACTCCCATCCGGAAAGGTAACGCCAATGAGGTTGCCCTGCGCGTCGTGTTGGAAAGTTGTGGTGCCGCCGGGGTTGGTGACACTGCTCAACAAGCCATTTGTGTAGGTAAAGGTGGTGACAATCCCAGCCGGATCAGTGATGGTGGTGAGGCGGTCGCTGGCGTCGTAGGTGTAAGTGGTGGTGGTGCCGTTGCGGTCTACTACGCTGGTTTGGAGGCCGGTCGGGGAGAAGTGGTATTCGGTGCCGTCGGGGAGGCGGCGGGCATAATTTCCAAGTTCATCCTTAATTAGTGTGGAGAAATCCCCTTCGGGGCCGATAAAGTGTTCTGTTTCAGCAGATGATGAGAAATTCGAGAATATGACTTCTCGCTGGGAACAGATATAAAAACCTAATCTTCCTGGACTAAAAGAACCGGCAACATCAAAAATTTCCTGATCATTAATAGAGATCCGGATCCGATTAGTCTCAAATAGTAGCTCAAAGTTATAGTCTGTAAAATCCAACCATCCATTATCATCCCTAAAATCAGTATCAAGCACTGTGAACTCAGGCGTATTACTATGGCTCCAAAAAGTCTTGTAAAATTCAGTACCAGTTGGAATGATTCCGTGTGCATTGCTTAAACTAAACCCTTCTTGAGCTACATAGCCAGTTATAGACGTTTGGGTTATTTGTTTCCAGTCAAATAATAGAAAATTGTTATCAAACTCCTGATCACCATTTGCATTTAGTGGGGATTGATAACCAAAAACCACTCCAATAAAATCGTCATCACTAGCTGTATTCACACGAAAGGTTCCGCGAATAGTTGTATTGATAAAAGAATCTGTACTGACAAAAAACGATTGAGCACCATCTATGGTTGATTGAGTAACAGATTTTCCATCTGGTGAAACTACCCAGTTTCCGTTTCCTGCTGGTCCTTCTACAGTCCAATTCGTGAGATCAAAAGGAGCTGGACTAAATACTTGCGCAGAACCATTTCCACTAACCAGTAAGATGGTTCCATCCGCATTATGATGAAGTTTGGAAATTCCAGCAATATTCCAACCTGCCCCAACGGGGTTGTCTTGAGCATTGACTACAATTGTCCGTCCGGTTTGTTTCGAGGAAATTTGTGAACTGGCATAGTGGCTGGTATATTGAATGTTGTATGGGTAGGCCCCTGTCGCCAGATAACTGGCATCTCCCGCAACTGTGCCGCGCAATGTTTCATCCTGGCTTTCGCTTAACCCTGTAGTATTCAGATAAGTTGGATCACCCACATTAACGCCTGTAATACTTAATTGATAAGACACTTTTGGAGGAACAGCCGCCTGAACGGGGATGGTCATTTCAAAGGGTAAAATAATTTGAGGAAAGGCCCGGTCTGTGTTGTACACAAAATTAAGCGCGTGATTCTCACCTAGCGAATGATAAGATGGTAAAGAAAAACTTGTTCCCAAACAACCATCATGTAAAGTGAGTTGAGAACTGATCTCTTCCTGAACTTTATTACAATCATTATCATTATCATCTTTTTCCGGTTGCGAACCTTGACTAAATGGCGGCAAAAAGAAATGCCAATCTGCCGCACGAATCCCCCCTTCAATGATCTGAATCTCCGTCTCATTTCCATTTTGTACGACTTCCCCCGTCCCTACCACCACAAACGAGCCCGTTTCAGGATCGAGTGACCACAAATCCAGTTCGTTCCCTACGGCCAAATTGTCAAAATTTGGGAAGGTAATGGGGGCCGGGGTATTGAAGGTAACGCCCACCGGCTGTACCGTGATCAACAACCCCGATTGCAATTCCGGGGGCATCATGGCGGGGGCTAACCCCTGCGGCACTTCGGAAATCGAAAGTTGTCCGGTGAACGGCGTGCCGTCTTCGTTGAGGGCGGTGTTGGGGGGCACGGTCATGGTGATGTCGAGATTGGGGTTGTTGACCGTGGTCGTTTGGGCGGGAATCACGGTGGTCAGGCTGTCGGGGTCAATGCGGGGGAGATAGAAGGGGCGTTCGACCGTGTTGGTCATCCCGCCGATGATGAAAAATTCTTCGCGGAAACTGGCGTAGGGCGCGCCGTCCGGGGCAGGTTGGGCGTCCGTAGTGTTGATGTCCAGGACGTATGCGCCGGGCGGGGTGATGTTGGCAATGGTGAAATATCCGTTCGCATCGCTGACGGCGGAGTAGGTGGTGCCGAGCAGGGAAACGGTCGCACCGACGATAGGGTCTTCGTCGCCGTTCAGGACGCTGGTGGTGTCGAGCAAACGTCCAGTCAAGGTGGCGGGGCCAGAGGCATCATTCACATTGAGATAGCCACTCTGATTTGTATCCACTAAAGAATATCCACACATCCCCGGATAGGTGTATTCATGGAGATAAATCGCTCCGGCGGGGAAAGGAACCTGAAACGCACAACTATCCGGGACAGGAAGTCCTTGGATAAGCTGAACCTGCGCTTGAGGGCTGGTCTCGTTTGACGTTGTCCCCGTGGGTTTTGCGATAAGGGGAAGATAAACCTGATAAGGAGGAAGCGAACTTACCGTAATTCCCACCAGGGTATAGTTTGTGTTAGTCTCGTTGTGGAAAGCGACAGACATCCCGGCCTGAATATCCATCCGAGAGGGAGAAAATCCTGCATTCGACAAGACCACATCGGGGTCGGCATCCGAACCAATCGCATTTAGCTCAGCCGCATCTACCTTTTGGTCGGGGGGAAATTTCAAGACAACAAGCGTAATCGCCACGCCAAGCAAAATAAACAGTCCGACCATCAGAAAACGTCTTGATTTCACCATAACTGCCTCCGATTTAATTGTTTTTCACGGGGAACTCGCATAAATCGTCAGCCCACGATTTATGAATGCAAGCATGAGATACGATACCATAAAAAATCGGGCAATCTTGGTGGGTTTCTGCGATTTTCTGCGCGTACTTAACGAATTAACCGTGATGTCCTCCCCTCCACCCTCCTCACCCCCACCGCCAACGCCCTCCCACACGGGCAAAAAACCTCCCCCACCGTTATTTCATCCCCCAACCGATACCGAATCAACGGTGCAATAAAATTGAACAGGTCCGTCACCACCACTTCCCC
>JABWBV010000250.1 GCA_013359445.1 Anaerolineales bacterium
CCCTTTCCACGCGGGTTTTTCCAAGAAGCCCCCCGCCCCGCCGCGATCCTGATCCCGTTTACCTGCATTGAAGGGGCCTGGCACCTGCTGTTTATCCGCCGCACCCAAAACGAGAACGACCGCCATGCCGGACAAGTTGCGTTCCCCGGGGGCCGCGTAGATGCCACAGACCCCGATGTCATTACTGCCGCCCTTCGCGAGGCCGAGGAAGAAGTCGGCCTAATTCGCTCGGATGTACGAATTTTGGGGCAAATGCACGCTTTCTATTCCGTCACCAACTATGTCGTGACTCCCATCGTTGGCGTTTTCCCCTGGCCTTACACCTTCACCATCGACCCCCAAGAAGTCAGCCGGGCGTTTACGATGCCCCTGGCGTGGTTAGCCGACCCCAACAATCACCAGGTGATGAAACGGCATTTTCCCCAAAGTCGAGCCTGGCCCATCATTTATTTCGACCCCTATGATGGGGAAGCGCTTTGGGGGTTCACCGCGCAAGTTGTCGTTCAATTGTTAGGTTTTTTGAAGGGGGAGGCTTAGTGGATTGTAAAACTTGATTTGAGTGTGTTCCGTTTGAGTTGAACTATCCGAATAAAAAAAGCCAGGAAAATTTCCTGGCTTTTTCGTATTTCCAAAGAAGATTAGTCTTCCTCGTCTTTCTTACCTTTGGTAATAACCTCGGGTTCAGCCGCAGAACCGTCCGCGTCATCCATAGGTTGATCCGAAACCGCAGAAATCGCAATCACGATCACTTCATCCGCTTCGTGACGAATTTCAACTTTATTCCCCAAAGAAATGCTTCCGACGTTAATGGAATCGCCCAGCTTTTCGAGAGATGAAATATTAATCTCAATATATTCGGGGAGATCGCCAGGAAAGGCTTCAATTTCCAACTCATCCAACTCGGTCATCACCATCGCATCAAAGGCTTTGATGGCCGGAGCAACACCCACCAAACGAACGGGAACTTTGGTGACGAGTTTCTCATCCATGGACACGGCTTGAAAATCCACGTGCATCAAATACCCTTTCAGCGTGTGGTATTGTTTTTCGCGAGCCAAAACCGTATAAGGATTGCCATCCACCACCAGTTTAATGAGTTGGGAGGAGGCAACCCCACGCAAGATCAGCGTTGCATCGCGTAAGTCCAGGGTAATGGGAAACGCAGTGACATGCTTGCCAAAGACAACGGCAGGCAATTTACCAATTCGACGCATGGCTTTCACTTGTTTGCCAATGACGGTACGTTGGGTCGCATTAAGAATTGTTTCAGTAGACATTTTTTTTCCTCGAGCGCCTCTCACAGAGCCATCTCAAATCTTTTGAGACCTCTGTTACCTTCACTCTTTTGAAAAGATAGAAATTTTCCTACCCAAATGGCAGGTTACAAAACGGCAGTTATTCTAGTCGGGGGACAGAGATTCGTCAATATAATGCTCAAAAAATTACCCCCCCACAACCCCCCATAACCGGATCACACCCTCTTCCGCGGCAGTGGTCAGCAAGGTGCCATCGGGAGAAAAAGCCAGATCAGTAATCGCCCCCCCGGAGCCTTCCAACGTATTGAGAAGCGATTCATCGGTAATCGTCCACAACCCCACCGTATTATCTTTTGCGCCAACCGCCAGCAGTCCGTTCAACGGTGAGACGGCCATGCGGGTAATAGGGCCTTTGTGGGCTTGAAAACGTTTGACAAAGGACCACTCTGTGGTTGTCCGCCAGATCAGTACCAGGCCATCAGCCGTGCCACAAATCAATTCTGCGCCATTGTGGGAGAAACAAAGGGAGGTGACCTTCCCCCAATTGCCGCGGAGGGTGTAGATTAAATGCCCGGCGGACGCCAACCAGATCCGAACACTGCCATCGTCGGCGGTGGCGGCAATCATCGCCCCGCGCGGGGAAAAGCTCGCCTGCCGAACCGCGCCCCCCCCACCGGCCAGGGCGTGCATCGGCCCACCGTCCGGCATTCGCCAGAGTTTTAGCACCCCATCGGCGGAACCGGTGCCCAACATCTTGCCATCCGGGGAAAAGGTCAGGGTGGTCATGGGGCTGGCGTGGGCGGGCAACGTTTGAAGCAGTTGATTCGTCTCCGCAGACCAAAGACGGACAACATGATCCTGTCCCCCGGAAGCCAGAATTTGCCCATCGGGTGAGTAGGCCAGGTGTGTGGGGCCGGTTGGGTGTGCGCGCATCTTGTGAACTTCTGCGCCGCCTGAAACAGCCCAAAAGCGGACTATCCCGTCCCGGTAAGCCGCGGCAATCTTTTTCCCATCGCGCGAAAAAGCCAAGCTTGCCAGACTCCCGGTAAATTCTTCAAGCCCTCGTGTAAGTTGACCGCTATCGGTTTGCCAGATGCGGACGGTTTGGTCTTCAGAAGTGCCCGCAATGAGTTGGGCGTCCGGGGAAAAGGCCAAACATTTGAGGGGGGCTGGAGATTTTTGCAGGGTGCGTAAAAATTTTCCTGAGGTGGCCGCCCAGATCACCGTGTCCCCTTTATTGTTGCTGGCCGCCAGAAATTCACCATTGGGGGAATAGGCCAGGCCGGTTACTTTTTGAGCCGTGCTACTCAACTCGCCTTGTAAACGACCATTTTTTAGATTCCAGATGCGGATTTCCCCATCTTCCGAGGCGGAAGCGAGGCTGTTGCCATTGGGGGCGTAGGCGACTTGTACGACAGAGGCTTTGTGCCCGGAGAGGGCGTGGGTCATCATCCCGTCGGGGGCGCGGCGCAGGCGAACCACGGAATCGGTGGCGACGACGGCCAGGGTGGTGCTATCCGGGGCAATCGCCAAATTCCGAACGGATTCCAGACGCCCTTCCAAGACCTGAAGGGTGCGGCCATCGGCAGTTTGCCAAAAGCGAACAAAACCATCATCGGCTCCTGAGGCCAACCAGGACGCGTCGGGGGAAAAGGCGAGGGCGTTAATTTGGCGGTTGTGCCCGCGCATTTTCCGCAGGGGGGAGCCATCGAACATACGCCAAAGCCAGATCAAACCATCTTCAAACCCGGAAGCAATCGTGGCACTGTCGGGCGAGATGGCAAAGGCAGTGACCCAGGCATCTGTATCGATGAAGCGCATTTTCTCAAGCGTCTGCACGCCGTACAGGTACAGGCCTATGGAAGAGGAGACGACGAGATGCCTTTGATCGGGGGTGAAGGCGAGGTGTTGGATTTGCCCGTTGCCCAGGCGGGCCAGACGCACCAAACGGCGCGCATTTTGGGCTGAGATGATGCCGGGGGCCAGGCTCAGGGTTGAGGAGGGGGTTTCGGAAACGACAATGGACGAATTGGCGCGGATGGAAAGGTAGAGGAGTTCGGCGGCCCATTGTTCTTTGTGATGATAATCGGGGCGCAGATTCACCAGTTCGAGGAAGGTGGTTTTGGCGACTTCCCAGTTTTGGGCTTTGTATGCCGATAGACCAGTCGTATAAATTTGAAGGAGTTTTTCTTCTTCCTGACAGCGATGATATGCGTCTTCCCAGGATTTTTTGATTTCTTTTTTGGCCGCAGTTTTGAGTAATTTTTGGTACATCACGGCGGCTTCGGCCCATTTTCCCGCCATTTCAAGGGAACGGGCTTGTTTTTCAAGTTCCGCCTCAATTTGCCATCGATAGAGGGTTTCGATATGCTCGGCCCGGGAGGAGTCTCCCGCTTGACGATAGGCCAGCGAGGCGGTTCCCAGATCGTCTTTAAGCAGGGCGGCATCGGCTCGGCGCATCCAAATGGATAATTTGAGTTGATAGGCCAGGCCGTGATTGGGAAGGATTTCGAGCACCTGCTCGCAGAGTTTTAGCGCGGTTTCATCATCCTTCAAGGAAAGGGCTTTGGCTCTTCCTACAAGCGCGTTGGCGAAGAAAGTCCGGCTGGCTTTTGGGTCTTTTTGATAGGAGATTTCGAGGACGGTGATCGCTTCTTCAAAGCGATCCAGGTGGTTTAAGGTATCCCCTAATTTGAGGGCGGCCTGAAGGTTATCGGGGTCCGTGTTGAGGGCGGCACGAAAGTAATGGGCCGCGTCTTCCCATTGGTGTTGAGCATAGTATCCCTGAGCTACGGTGAGGTATTGTTGGAGGCGCGCGGCGGGGTCTTCGGAAGTCACAGGGGGATATTATAGGGTAGAACGGAAAGGGGGCAAGTCGATAAAGAGTACGGGATTATAAATCAAACCACTGGACTGCACGCGTTTTGGTATCCAATAACGTAAAACTACTCCGGCCATTGATGCCGGATAACTCTCCAGGGTTGAGGAGGAGCGTTTTGCCAAGATGGGATTCGTGTGCGAGGTGGTCATGTCCGTAACAGACAAGATCAAATTGTTGTGAATGAGCGATGGGGTGAGCAATTTCCGGGTAATGATTGATGGCAATCCGCCAGCCATCCAGTTCCAAAGAGGCGAATTGACCATGTAGAGACACATGGCCTGTTTCAAGTGCTTTTAGGGTCAGGAGACGTGGGTCCCCATCGTTATTTCCAAAGACGATATGGATAGGTTTGCCCGCAAAGCCCTTCGCCAACCGCACCACCATGAATGGGGAACACAAATCGCCGCAATGCAAAAGAACATCTGCGGTTTGCAAAAGAGGCATGGCTTGATCCAGTTTCCAAATATTGTCGTGGGTGTCACTAATAACTGCAATTTGCACAGGGGGAACTCCATCACCGGACAGGTATAATTGGATTTTACCGCAACTTATCCATAAAAATTTTCCCCAATTATGATGAATAAATATCACTTTTTGAACACACTTCTAATGATCATGGCTTTAGGTCTGGCTTTTGCCGCTGGCTTTCTGACACAGGATATTTATGAGCGCTATTCTAGCGATTATCCTTTGTTGGAAGAGGTGGTCGATATTTTTGAAAACCATGCTCTTCAGCCATTACCCAGCCAAAAAGAACTCGAATATGGGATGATCCGAGGGATGCTTACGGCTTATGATGATCCTTACACGCTCTTTTTGGAACCACCGCAACACGAATTACAAACTAATCAGTTGGAAGGTGTGTACGGCGGGATTGGGGTTCAGCTTGAACGTAACGAAAAGGGCGTTTTGCTCTACCCCTTTCCTGAAGGGCCTGCCGCACGTGCGGGCGTGCAAAATGGGGATGTCCTTTTATCGATCGATGGGACACTGATCACGACGGAGATGTCGAAGGATACGATAGAGGCCGCCCTGCGAGGGCCGGTGGGTCAAAGCGTTAACCTGGTCCTATCCCGCGCCAATGTGGAAACATTTGTTTTTGACATTCAACGGCAAGAAGTCGCAATCCCCTCGGTGCTGTATCGGGTCGTGGATGGATTTCCGCAGGTTGGCATCTTGCAAGTAAAAATTATCGCAGGAAGTACTGTTGAGGAAATCAAGTTAGCGGTTGAAAATTTACAGAAGGCCGGAGTGGTACATTTCATTCTCGATTTGCGTGAAAATGGGGGCGGGCTGTTGGATGCTGGGATTGAAACGGCCAGGTTATTTCTTAAGAACGGGATAGTGATTGAACAGCAATATGAAGGGAAAGAGGTGGAAAGCTACTCTGTTTTGGAACCTGGGCCGCTTGCAGATATCCCTTTCGTTGTTTTCGTGAACGGGAATACGGCAAGTTCCGCCGAAATCGTTGCTGGAGCCATTCAGGCAAATGGCAGAGCGTTGCTAATTGGAGAGCCTACCTACGGAAAGAATACCATCCAACAGGTGTTTGAATTGAGAGATGGCTCTAGTTTACATGTTACTTCTGCCCATTGGTGGTTTCCTGAATTGGCGTTTCCTGCAGAGGAAGGCGGATTGATCCCTGATTATGCGGGTGGAGGCACAGAAGCGGAATGGATTAACATGGCTGTAACGCTCCTGTTACAAGCGAAATAATAAAAACAGCCCGAAAAGTCGGGCTGTTTTGGAGCAGATATCAGACAGGATACTAATCCGGGCACTCATATTGCAAAGACACATCTTCTGCCCGGGCAGAAATGTTGCCGTCAATAAGATTTAGGAAGGGCATGATAAATTGAAAATTTTGGTAGGTTACAATGACTTGTACCGGACTCCCTGGGGAGGCACTCGTCGGAAAGGATGAATTGACAATAATATTTGGCGAACTCATATTTACAGGGAAGTGGGAACTAGCCTTCACACGGTTGGAAATAATTTCCCCGTTCCCTGGAAAATCAGGGTCTGGCGGGCAAATCGCCGCGAAGGCCGCGCCTTCCTGGGCAGCATCGCGCAAGGCAATATACGTAAAAAAGACACGGCCCAAATCTACAATCCCGGCAAGCAGGATGAGTAAAATCACCATAGACAGGGCCATTTCTAACAAACTCTGTCCTCTCTCTTGTTCAGATGCGTAAAGGTCTTTGGGATTTGAATATTTTTGTGTCATCATATTTTCTCCACTTTTAATCAAAAAGGGCTATCGCTGAATAATGGGCAATAAGGTGCGCCAATCAGGAATAGCAACAATTCCTTGCCCGGTTTGGCTGACAGAGATTGTCTCCGTATCTTCCCAGGCAATCATGGGGGGAGTAATCACGGAGCCATCCGTCGCGACCAGAGCATAATACACGCGAGTTGCGGCTTTCGCATCGAACCAACTTAATATACCTTGACCGGCTGAAGTGGCAGTAACAGAAACGAAATTACTCTCTCGACCATCTGGGGTTTGAAAATCCACAATGGGATTATTGGCCGTCACGAAAGTGCCATCATCACTCAATATTGTAAACGAAATTTGTTCGGTATTTGGATTGGTCCAGGCCATTAGTATTCTTGCGTTGGCAAGCAAGGCTTGAGCAGAATAACGGCCTTGTGTACCTTCGAGCAAGACATCCCCTTGAAGTTCTTCTCCCAGTGAAAATGGATTCGTCGAATACAAACCATATGCCGGTGTGAATAAATTAGTATCTGGGTTAAAGACGGTATAAGCGACCATCATTCGTTCATTTGGCAACGCTAATAAACGGGGGGAGCTATATTCTTCACCCGCAGTATTGCCATTCTTCAAATCATCTGCTTCATTTAGCACATCTCCCGTGGAAGCATAAACCGCAAAACCTATATCGGTGACAGTCCCACCATCCAAGATCCGTCCATCTATCCAAGATATAAAGAAACGATTATCGGGAGTAGCCATAATCATGGGAGAACTATACACTGGCACATCAATATTATCACCGTCTTGCCAGCAAAACTCTGGGCTGGTTTGACAAAATCCACCATCCGGCTCATAAGTAGTAATCGATGTAGGAGGCACCAGTACATTCCCGTTGCTATCGAGTAGTGCCCAAAACACATTATAATTTTCGCCCAAACTTAGTTGGGTTGGGTCAATAATCCGCCGAACCCAGACGATTCCCACCCGGTTATCCGGGGAAATGGCAATCGCTGGAGAAAAATCACGGATCAGGAAATCGTCATCAACGCCTGATGTCAATTTGGTCGGCAACTTAATTGGGTTTCCGCCATACCCTAACACAGCATATTCAATATCTGTGCCAGGATTTGTGCCAGGGTTACGGAAAGAGTTTTCCCAAGTATAGAAATATTGATTTCCAGCCAGGGCCAGCGATGGATACTCCCCAAAATCTGTGACATCAAACACAATTTGACGGGCCGTTGTAATGCGGCCCAAATCTAACCCGGCACTGTTTCCGAAAGCGATAAAGTGCCGCGATGGGACAGCCGCCAGGATACGCACTTCATCCTGCTTTTCCTCGTCCAAGCTGGATGTCGCGGTCAAGTTGAAGGAGGCGTGATCGCCCACAATGGAGGCCGCGGGAGTTTGGACCCGGGCGGTGATGGTTATCGTATCTCCTTGGGAAATTAAACTCGTTTCAGGAGCACCATCGTTATCGGCATCTGACAATTCTTCCCCATCTTCATTCATCAAAATCAATTCCCAATTCGGTTTTCCGGTTCCTTCATCCTGAATTTCGATTTCGTACGTATCGCCTCCAAGTTCACCCGTGTTACGAATTTGAACAGGAAAGTCACGCACCCCAGATTGGGTTAAACCACTTTCAAGCACTGAGAGCCACTTCACACGAGCGGAATCGCCCGGACGTTGTAACCTTATAGCTAATCCATTCGTCAAAAGGGATGGATACAGAACTCCACTCAGGCCATCCCCATCTTCAAGCCCCACGGTAGCATCTAAATTTCCTGTCAAAGTACTATACTGAAACCACACATCTCCATTTTGGTAAAGGATAATTTGAAAAGTCAACAAATCACTGGTTGAATATCGTTTGGATATATTCAAATAGTTAATCGCGAAGTATTGACCCAGCCCATCACTCCCCTGCATCGTCGAGACAAGCCCGTCATTGAAACTCCCCCCAACCGCGAGGTCACTCCAAAATGGGGCAACTACATTATTTGGCACAATTTCGTAGGGAATTTCCTGATTTTGAGCGCCATTAAACCCTTCAATCGGTGCAAAGGTCACAAAGCCATTGGCACTGATATAGACTTCGGAATAAGTGCCTTCATAAAACGGGAAAACAAACCCCATCGGAATAGGCCCTGCAAAACCATCATCGGCGCTACTTAACGTGACAACCGATGCACCCGTTGGGTCTTTCCAACTGAAAGGAACCGAGTCATCTATTTGATAGCCATATTCTTCGTTGAGTAAAGCCTCAGCACTGAACTCAATTCCCCTGAGGTTGCCCTCAGGGGAATTGTTATTCAATGACATATTGAGGTTCTCACGCTCATTTGCCCTGCTAAGTTGAAAAGAAAATCCAAGGCAGGTAATCGCTAAAATAAACGTAATACTCAATTTGAGATTCTTTTGGCGGTTAGTTACTGATCGCAAGAGAACATCCATTGTCGAAAGAAATTTGGATAAAGTAAGAGAATGCCGGAAGGTCTTCTGTAAATGTAAACGTTATCGTTCGAGAACTATACGGAGGAATAGTGCGGTAATCCTCTGGACCAGTCCAACTTCCGGAATTCCCATTAAAGGGCGATGTTGCCTGGGTGCCATTCCAAAACGTGTTGCCAGCCAGATCAATACCTACCAGGCTTTGCGTGGGTGTATCTGGCCAGGAGATATACAAGGTGGAAATCACATAATCTACACCACTATTGTTGGTGATTTGGAAGGACAACTTATTATTAACAATGGTAAAGGGCGAGGCATAGATCGGGCAAATCGGCGTCGCGGTGGGTGCAGGCGTCCCGGCAACCCCGCTCGCCGCGCCGGCGAGCGCAACGCCCCCGGCTTCAGCCTCGGCCATCGTGTCTCCCGTGGTGCAGTCGCCGGCCCAGGTGGCCACCCCCGTCGCCGAGGAAGGTGCCGGCGGCAACCGCCTCAGCTTCCGCTTCGGCGGCGACTCCTGGATCGAGGTGCGCGACGCCAGCGGCACCATCCTGCACTCCGGCACCAACCGTGCCGGCAGCAGCCGGGTGGTCCAGGGCACGCCGCCCTTCCGCCTGGTGGTGGGCAACTCCGCCAACGTCGTGCTCGAGCAGGACGGCAAGGCGGTCGATCTCGCAGCCCACACCCGCGGCTCCGTCGCCCGCCTGACGCTTCCCTGATCCGAACGCCATGAATCCCCGACACGAACTCCAGCCGATCGAAGC
>JABWBV010000251.1 GCA_013359445.1 Anaerolineales bacterium
CGGTATCTTTTGCCCGGCGCAGGTAGGCCACAACTTTGCCAAACTCGTTGCGGTCTACGTTTTTTGCCAGGTCGCGGGCCAGGGCATCGGCGTGTCTCCATTCGTCGGGGGTGAGTTCTAACTGTTTCATGGGCGATCCTCAAAAACAGACTATAGATGAACCAATGCCTCGGTGTTAATAGGTGCCTGTGGCGGCCGGGCGTGGGTTCTGTGGATTCAAAATCTCCCGTAGTTTTTGCTGTTGGGCGGGTAGTATAAGGGATTCTGCTTGCTGCAAATGGTGGGTGATGGCACTGTGCAGGGAACTATCTGTCAAAAACCCGCTGTCTGTTTCATAATTGGTGAAGGAGGCGGTTTGTTGCAATTGCAATTCAACCGGTTCCAGGTGAACCCGCCCCATAGCCACTGGTTTGCCGCCGCCTAGAGCCAGTTGGAAGGAGTTGTCTAACCCCAAGGCAAAAAAGAGCAGCCCCAGTTCAGCCTCCGTCAGGCTGGTGAAATCTACCATGCCGCGCAGTTGGGAGCCAGGACGAATGACTTCGAGGTAATGTCCCTCTTTGGGCAGGGTAGGGCGGCCGTGCAGGTAAAATTTACGCCCCACAAATTGACGGGGGCCTTTTCGGTAGGCGCGGCCTTGTTCGGGGCGAGGGCGGAAGAGGGCGGGCATCCGCACAATACCTGCGTCCCCTGTTACGAAGATGGCATCGCTGAAGCTGAGGCGGGCCATGCGGCTCATTGCCCCATACAAGGCACAGGCCGGGCAGAGATGGGGGGCACGGCAAGGGCGTTCCAGGTCATCTGGCAAATCGCGCCGATCCACGCGGGTGACACCAATACAAGAAGCGGTAACAGCTTCAACTACGGCACGGGTGGCCCCTTTGAGCGTAGAACCAGGGATGGCAGGCAGGTTTTGCCCGTTTTGCTGGAGGCGGTACACATCGCGCAATACGTTTTTGGCGGTTAATCCCAGGTCTTTGTCGGTGAGGGCGTAGTTGCCAGAGCTGATGTGCAAGGGGGTTTCGACGTGCAAGGTGTACACCAACCGCCCGGAAAAATGGTCATGGATACGGAAGCTTTCGTGCCCGGGACGGCCGTTTCTGGCGGGTTTGCCAGCAAATGGCACAAAATCAAATGGCTTAGGAAACTCCGGGACAAATTTACCCTGTGAACTCATGTGGTTGCTCCTTAACCCCCTTCTTCGTCTTTGACGGGGTACGCTACGACTACAAAACGGCGGGCGGGTTCTTTGAAATCCTGTCTAACATGGGTTCGTGGGAATCGGGCCGCAGTCACAATGGGCAGTTCAACACCCCCAACCTGGGCTACCGCCCCGAAGTCAAAGGGGGGTATTTCCGTGTCCCGCCCGTGGACGCGCTTCAGGACTGGCGTTCTAACGTCATCCTCAAGATGATCGAAGCCGGGATTGATGTCGAAGTCCACCACGGCGAAGTGGGGACCGCCGGACAGCTCGAAATTGACCTGCGCTTTAAAACCCTTGTCCACATGGCCGACACCGTCACCCTGTACAAATACATCGTCAAAAACGCCGCCGCCGCCAGTGGCAAAACCGCCACCTTTATGCCCAAACCCATGTTCGGCGACAACGGCTCCGGGATGCACACCCACCAATCCCTGTGGAAAGATGGCGTCAACCTGTTCTACGACAAAGATGGCTACGCCTGCCTGAGCGAGTTGGCCCTGCATTACATCGGCGGCATCCTCAAACACACCCCCGCCCTGCTCGCCTTCTGCGCCCCGACCACCAACAGCTACAAACGTCTGGTGCCCGGCTACGAAGCCCCGGTGATGATGGCTTTCAGTGGACGAAACCGCTCTGCCTGCGTCCGCATCCCCGCTTACAGCAACAGCCCCAAAGCCGTCCGCGCGGAATACCGTTGCCCCGATCCGTCTTCCAACCCTTACATCGCCTTCTCCGCCATGCTCATGGCCGGGCTGGACGGGATCATCAACAAGATTGACCCCGGTCAACCGATGGAAATGGACCTGTACGAAACCGATGTCCCTGGCGTTCAGCAGGTCCCCGGCTCGCTCGATGCCGTGCTCGATCATCTCGAAGCCGATCACGACTTCCTCCTGCGCGGCGGCGTCTTCACCCAGGATTTAATTGATAGTTGGGTCAGTTGGAAACGTCTCAACGAAGTAGACGCCATCCGCCTCCGCCCGCACCCCTACGAATACATGATGTATTACGACGTGTAGGAAACCTCTGTAGTGACGACTTCAGTCGTTGAACGATTGAAATCGTTACTACCCCATTTTTCATCATCTCGCTCCCTTTCGCATCGCTTGTCGTGACGACTTCAGTCGTTCAACGATTGAAATCGTCACGACCTCATTTTTGCAAATCTCGCTCCGGTGCCCCTCACGGGCATATACACTCCTTTGAAATGTGAAACGGCGTTCCTGACTTAACGTTCAAAGAACGCCGTTTCACTTTAAGGATGAAGGCCAGCGATGAATAGGCCAGCGATGAATAGGAATTCATCGCCTGACATCCGAAACCCGTTGAAACGGGTTGACAAGCGGTTTCACTAACGGGCTTCAACCCGTTTGGCCTGTCAGACGCCGAATTCCTATTCGGCGGATGCGTCGAGATGAACGGCCCCTTCGGCCACCTTGCCGGAACCGCCTTTCACAAAGCTGAAAGGATCGGCCACCTCGCCGGAACGTGTCGCTTGCATTGAATGCAAGCGACACCAAACGATTGAAATCCTCACGCCTCTCGCCAAACACCCCTCTCACCTGTGCTAAAATCCCTCCAATTTAAAATTCACCATTCATCATTCCCAATTCATCCTTTCCCCCTCCCATGTCCGACTCCCCCCTCAACGCCCTCGCCCGCCTCAACGAGATCGGTGCCGCAATCAACCAACTCGGCACCGGTAACGCACCTGGCGCGGCGCTGGACACCCTTCGCCTGATCGTGCAATCCGCCGTCGAAGTGGTCCCCGGCTCGTCTGCCGTCATTTTTACGTACAACGAGCGAAAAGGCGCCTTCGACCCGCAATCCCGCGTCTCCGCCGAAGGATTCACCACGCCCGCGGTCAGCGATACGCCTCGCCCGAACGGGTTCGGTGCCCGCGCGGTGCGGGAACGTCGTCGGGTGTTGTCCTACGAAGAACCCGCGGTGCCCATTCACCCCGAAAAGGTCGCAGTGGGGGCCAGGGTGATGATCGGCTACCCCCTGATCGTCAGCGAGGAAGTTTTGGGGGTGTTGTATGTCTATCTGCACGAAAACCGCGCGCTGACCGCCCTCGAACTACTTCTGTTGGATAACTTCGTCCATCATGCGGCGATGGCGCTCTACATCGTCCGGCAAATGACCGTCGCCCAGGAGCGGGACACGCGCAAGAGCAAAGAACTCCGCCGCCTGCGCCGCGCGGGGATGCTGATCTCCTCCCGCTCCAACCTGCAAGACACGCTCGAATCGATTCTCCGTATGGCCCTTCAGGTGATGGACGCGCACTACGGCATCTTCCGGTTGGTGGACAAAACAGGACAGGCACTGGTCACTCGCGCGTTTGTCGGGGAGGGGCTGGATCATCCGCTCATCGAAACCCTGCCGATCCGCCGTACCTCGATCATGGGCACCGTCGCCCTCGACCGCGAGCCGCTGGTGATTTCCGACCTGCGCGAGGCCCCGTACTGCCACATTTATTACCCGCTCGACTCGGCCATCGAAATGCGCTCCGAACTCGCGGTCCCGCTGATCGGGGCCAGTGGCCGGTTGGAGGGCGTGTTGAATCTGGAAAGTCCACAGGTGAACGCGTTCAGTACCCAAGATCGGTACATTTTACAAATTCTCGCCACGCAAGCGGTCATCGCCATTCAAGAAGCGCGCCTGCTCGACGCCCTGCAAGACCTGTCCACGCTCCTGCTCACCCAAACCCGCCAGGAAGTGCTCGACCAGATCGTCAAATGGGCATGTGACCTGCTCAACGTGCAAGTGGCGCTGATCTGGCTGATCCAGGATACCCACCTCGTTTTGCAGGCCGCCACCGACGATCATCTACACGGCGAACGGATCGAAATGCAATCCCTGACCGGACACGTCATCGCGACCGGTCAGCCCGTCACCGCCTACGATGTGACCCAAGATTCCCGCTTTGGCCTGAAAAGTTTCGCCCGCCGGTATGGATGGGGGTCGGCGCTCATTGTTCCGATCATCGCCAGCGATAGCGCCACCCCGCTCGGGGCGCTGTCCATTTACACCACCCAACCCGATCTGCGCCACTTTGACGAGGCGGAATGGGAAAAGAAAGTACTGGCCCTGCTGGGGCATTACGCCGCGCTCGCGATCCAAAACGCCGCTCGGCTGGATGAACTCCGCGCCGTGCAAGAGAAGCGCGCCATCGCCGAAACCTTCGCCGCCGTGGGGGACATCGCCAGCAACCTGCTCCATCGGCTGAACAATAAAGTCGGGACGATCCCCGTGCGGGTAGAGGGGATTCAAGATAAATGCGCCCCTCTGCTGTCCGAGAACGCTTACCTCGCCACCAACCTGATCGAAATCGAACGCAGTGCCGCCGAGGCGATGGAAATTGTGCGCGAAAACCTGTTCCACCTCCGCCCGATCACCCTCGCCCCGGTCAGTATCCTCGCGGGGGTGCGGGAAGCGATCCGGGCCGCTAACCCCGGGCCGGGCACCGTCATCGAACTGCGCGGGCTGGACCCCCTGCCCTGGGTGCAGGCCGATCAAAAACGGCTGACTCTGCTGTTCGTCAATCTGTTGGAAAACGCCATTTCTGCGATGAATGGGCAAGGCCGAATTGTCATAACCGGCACTGCACCGGACGGGGGCGGGGACGAAAAATGGGTCACGGTCTCGGTCAGTGACACCGGCCCCGGCATCGCCCCCACCCTGCACGAGCGGATTTTCGAGTTCACATACAGTACCCGCGACCATCCAGGCAAACTCGGGTTTGGGTTGTGGTGGGTCAAAACGTTGATGACGCGATTCGGCGGCACGGTGTCGGTGGAAAGCGACGGGCAAGCGGGCACGACGTTTGTGTTGAAATTCCCGCTGGTGAGTGAAGAAAAATGACCCATGAATTTTTCGGTAGTAGCATCCTGAGCGGAGCGGTAACCTACCCGACTCTCGAAATAACCTTTTTCCAGCGCAGTCGAAGGATGCGGGGAACGCACGACAATCCCCTTGCGAAAAGGTAACCCATGACCTCTCTCCGTGCCATTGTCATCGAAGATGAACCCTCCTGGCAGGATGTCCTGACCGAAATTTTGCGCGACTCCGGGATGCCTGTGGATGTCGCCAGCAGTTATGCCGAGGCCGAAGAAAAACTCCGCACCGCCTCCCATCGTCTCGCTATCGTGGACCTGTCCCTTGCCGCGAGCGACCACAACAACCGCGACGGTCTGCGCGTTCTCGACACCATCCGCCGCGTGGACCCCGGCTGTACCGCGATTCTGCTGACTGGATTCGCCACCGTGGAAATCGCCGTGGACGCCATCCGCACGCACGGCGCGTACACCTGCCTGCGGAAAGACCAGTTCCGCCGCGCCGCCTTCCGCCAAACGGTGCAACAAGCCCTGGCTTTCCTCCCCGCCCCCGTCGAACGAGAAATTGCCCCATCCGTCCGCGTGCAACCTTCGACCTTCCCCCTTCAACCGCCCCCCCCGCCCCTCGGCAAAGTCCTCCTCGTGGAAGATGATGCAGGTTGGCGCAGTCTGCTCTCCGAACTGCTCTCCGACGCAGGTTATCACGTCCACACCAGCGGTAGTTACGTCGAGGCCCTCGGACGCCTGAACCGGGAGAAATACCATCTCGCCATCGTGGACCTGTCCCTCGCCAGTTCCCTCGACCCCCACCGAAACCTGGACGGCTACCGACTCCTCGCCAGCACCCGCCAGGCCAACATCCCCACCATCGTTGTCAGCGGGTACGCCGACCCCGAACGGATGGGGCGTGCTTACAAAGAGTACAACGTCTTCACCTGTCTGGAAAAACAGCATTTTGACCGCGCCACCTTTCTGCAAACCCTCTTCGACGCTCGCCAATCCACCCAAACCCATCAAGATTTCGACTCCCTGACCGTCCGCGAGCGCGAGGTGTTGGAACTCCTCGCGCGCGGCTTAACGAACAAAGACCTCGCCGCGACCCTGCATGTGACGAACAATACGATCAAACGGCATTTGAAGGCAATTTTTAAGAAGTTGGATGTACAAACGCGGGCCGCGGCGGTGGCGAAGGTGTTGAATACGGGTTAAGCTTATGCCACTGCAAATTCAGTAAACTGACGTTTATACGGGGACTGAAAACCTAACACAATGCGATTTTTTGGGATTCCCATCTCGATCAATTCTTCAGCGACACGGTGTTCGGTGTTATTTTGTTGAATCCATACCTTATCCCCTTTTAGATCAAGGTGCAACACGCAATAATAAACCCGATGCTCATCTTCCCAACCAACATTGAGCAATTGGTAATGATCATTGACGGGGTCAAAAATCAGTTGAGTTTCCACATTCTTTTCTTCGGGTCTTTGTGATGCGTAGCGCTTCAACAATTCCTTAACTATATGGCGGTATTCAGTTATTCTATCCATTGAACAATCTCCTGACGACTTGCCCGGTACACGAGCAGTCTTAATTGAAAACTTCTAATAGCGAACTCTCCAAATGGAGCATTGAAAAAAGCATCGAAGGTATCTACCGGAACCGCGAGGTATAAAACCCGTTCCGGTTCCTTTTCCAATAATACAGCGCGATAGTTGATGAACTGCCCTAAAGCCTCGTGGAACTCCGACAAAACGGAAGAACCCAGAAAACTTTTAATTTCAATCGCAATTTTTTGTCCCTGCTTTTCAGCGGCGATGACTCTTTCTGCGGCAAGGTCAATCCACAATTCTTTATCTAAAAATCGAACATAAAGCGGATCGTGGGTGATGACCCAACCCTCTTTCTCTAATGCAACACGAACAGCGAGGTGATATTTATCTTTAGCGGGCATAGTTTTATTTTACCATGCCAGATTTCTCTCCATTATCACCTGATCTGATGGCACGTTTACCAGTGGTTTAAACTTACAGGAGTCCCCACTTCGCGCACCAGTATTATTCCCAAAAACATTGTGAAGGCAGGCACTATTTTTGTGACCTCTGCACAATGCCCTCTCCCGCCCCCATAGTATAATAACCGTGCTCAGGGTTGAGAGTCTCCCGAAAAAAAAGGATGGCCCATCCTTTTTTTCGGGGAAATTTCTCTCCAAGAACAAATTTCACTTTCAGGAATCTACTTCAACCATCCCGCAAAACAATTTGCAATCCTATTGTTTTGCCACTATACAGGAGTTCAACCTATGAACATTAGTCGGCTTGCTGCGGCCATCAAGGAGTCGCCAACGCTTGCGCTGAACGAAGAGGCGCGCGTGTTGCGACAAAAGGGTGAGCCAATCGTCCACCTGGGCATTGGAGAGCCAAAAAATAAAGCGCCAATCTCTGCCATTTTAGGCTCCACCGCCCGCTTGAATACCGGAGAAATCAAATATGTGCCCACCGACGGGCTACCCTCCCTCAAAAAAGCGATTATCCGCTACACGGAGGAGAATTACGGGCGGTACGTGGCCCCCGAAAATGTGATCGTCACGACAGGGGCGAAACAATCTCTCTATGAAGCGTTGTTTGCCGTCGTCAACCCACAGGATGAAGTGATCGTGCTGGCCCCCTACTGGGTGAGCTACCCCGACATGATCCGCATGGTGTATGGCATCCCCGTCATCGTCAAACCCGAAGATGGCTCCTTCGTCCCCCGCATCGAAGACATCAAACAGGCGATCAGTTCCTACACCAAAGCGATCATCGTCAACAGCCCCAACAACCCTTCCGGCGCGGTCTACCCGGAAGAATTCATCGCGGAACTGGTGGCATTGTGCGAAAGCAAAGGCATTTACTACATCTCCGACGATATCTACCACAAACTCGTTTTCGACGGGAAAACCGCTCCCCCTGCCTGGAAATACACCAACCAGGATGTTGAAAACTCGCACGTCATCGTCACCAACGGGGTGGCGAAACTGTACGGGATGACGGGCTACCGCATCGGTTGGACGGTGGGGCCGCGCCGCATCATCGAGGCGATGACCAACATCCAGAGCCAGATCACCTCCTGCCCGCCCGTGGTCAGCCAGTCCGCGGCGGAGGGTGCCCTCACCGGGGCGCAGAGCGTGGTCGAAAACCTGCGCCTGACCATCCAAAACAACCGCGATGTCCTCATGCAAGCGATGCGAACCTTCACCGACGTAATCACGATCCAGCCCGACGGGACTTTTTACGCGCTCCCCGATTTCCGCGCGTACAACGGCAACTCGTATGAACTCGCAAAATTCCTGCTGAGAAAAGCCCTGGTCGTCACCGTCCCCGGCGTGGCGTTCGGGATGGAAGGGCACTTGCGCCTGAGTTTCTCGGGCACCGCAAAAGAACTGAACACCGGCGTCGAACGGATGAAATGGGCGCTTGACCCCAACGCGCCGAACGAAATCTACCTGGGCGACCGAAAACTCATTCGGGATTGGATGTAAGCTATGAACAACCTCCTCAATATCAAAACCCCCGCCGAAGATCAGGCCGCTGTGTTTAAGCCAGAATTCGGCCTGGTAAACCACGGCCTGAACAACTTGCGACGCGTTTACTGGAACCTGCCCACCGAGGCCCTTTACGAGGAAGCCGTTTTCCGCGGGGAAGGGCGCATCGCCAAAATGGGCGCGTTCGTCGTGGATACGGGCAAACACACCGCCCGCGCCGCGCAGGATAAATTCATCGTCCGGGAACCCAACACCGAGGGCCACATCTGGTGGGGCGAGTACCACCGCCCGTACAGCGCCGATAAATTCGAGGTGCTCTACTCCCGGATGCAGGGCTATTTGCAGGGGCGCGACCTCTTCGTGCAGGATTGTTATGCCGGGGCCGATCCCAACTACCGCCTGCCCATCCGCATCATCACCGAACAGGCGTGGCACAGTCACTTTGCCCGGAACATGTTCATCCTGCCACAAAACCGCGAGGAATACCGCACGCACGTCCCCGAATTCACGGTCATTGCGATCCCTTCGTTTCAAGGGGTCGAAAGCATTGACGGAACCCGCTCCAGCACGTTCATCGCGCTCAACTTCGATCACCGGCTTGCCATCATCGGCGGGACGGGCTACGCGGGCGAAATCAAGAAGTCCATCTTCACCGTGATGAACTACTTCCTCCCACTGGATGGGGTGATGACGATGCACTGCTCCGCCAACGTGGGCAAGGAAGGCGACACGGCGCTCTTTTTCGGCCTTTCGGGCACGGGCAAAACCACCCTCTCCGCCGACCCCAACCGTCTCCTGATCGGCGACGACGAACACGGCTGGTCGGACGAGGGCGTGTTCAACTTCGAGGGCGGGTGCTACGCCAAAGTGATCCGCCTCTCGCCCTCTGCGGAACCCGAAATCTACCAGACCACCCACACGTTCGGCACGATTCTCGAAAA
>JABWBV010000252.1 GCA_013359445.1 Anaerolineales bacterium
GCCCAACAGCACCCCCCATACCCATCCCACCCCTTGTAACACTCGCACCCGGTCGTACACCCGGTGCACGCGTAAACTCCACTCGGGCGGCGGTGCAAACGATTTTTCCGCATCTGGCTTGCCAAACGCCAACCAGTGATCATTCCACCCAAACTGCACCACCACCAAGTCAGGCTCCAGCAAAGCTCCATATTTCTCCGCCACCACCAACCCCTGGTACGAACTATACCCACGCACCGCCAGGGAAATAGCCTCAGCCCCGGCAAACCCCGCCGCGTGCAAACACGCTTCCACCTCCGCCGGATACCCCGCCTCCATAATCGAATCCCCAATGAAAAGCATTCGATACGCGCCTTCTGCCTTCGCCCCCGGAAGCGCCTCTCCCCAAAACCCCCGCGCATTCACCCCCGGATCATCCGGGTTGAGTGTCCAAAACAAATCTGGGTCATACCGCACTTCTGCAAAATCGGAAGGGCGGGGGAAACTAAACTCGGCATCGGGTTCATAGCGGAAATTGTTCGCCCGCAGAACCCCCTCCAGCCCTGCGAGCAATACCAGGAAAAGGAGCACAAAAACAAAGAGACGGCCTCTGTAAATGCGTGTAGTCATTGCTATGATCCACCCGCAGGAAAGCTACCAATCCCCAGCATACTCGCCCTGGTAGGGGGCTAACTGTTTTGCGGTGTACGCCCAGTGCAATTCCACCAACTGCCGCAAGTGCAACAAATCATGCGCCACCATCGCCGCAAACATATCCCCGGCAGACATGCTCCCAAAAGGGGAGGTGTAAACTGCCTCAAAATTTGGCGCCACCAATCCGCGCAACCAGGTCAGCGTTTTTTCGCGCTCGGCCAGAAAATGGTTCACCGACTCAGCCAAATCCCGCTCGTTATATTTCCGGGCGGTGACCCACCCCTGGGGATCAATTGGCGGTAGGGGTTCGGTCGCTTTGTGCAACATAATGTCCAGCCGGACGCGGAAATCCTCGCGCTCCTCATCGAGCAGGTGATTGATCACCTCCAAAATGGACCACGCTTCGGCCTCAGGTTTCCAACGCGCTTGTTCGTCCGAGACGCCCTCCGTAAACAGGCGAATGCGTTCGGCGTTGGCCGTCATTTGAGAAAGAAAGGGAGAAAGGTTCATCGTGCCTCCGTATAGGCGCAAAAGTTAGGGCAGGGTGTTATGATCATAAATTGTACATCATTCTCTTTGGAGCTATTCCATGAAAAGAAACCCCCCCTTTCTGATTCTCGTCGCCTGGCTTGTGAGCACCCTCGCGGCTTGTACTGTTTCCAATCCATCCACCCACGCGGAACCCCCCAATGCGCCGGACCCCACCACCACCCTGGCCCCCGCGACCCTGACCCCGGCCACCCTCCCGCCGGAAGAACCGCCTGCCCTCCCACCCACCGCAGAAACCCTCCCCGGCGCGGCCATCCTCCTCCACGCTGACCAGCCCACCACGCCCGTTAACGCCTACCTGCTCGGGACCAACCTCCCCGCGTGGTTGGGGGCATCTCGGCTGGAAGATGAAACCTTCCGCGCCCGTACCCGCGCGTCCGGCTTGTCCATCATCCGTTTGCCGGGGGGGAGTTGGAGCAATTGGTATCCCTGGGCAGATTGCGAACAGGAAAATGATAGCGTTTGTGAGGCTTGGATCGCTGATCCTACGGACTTCATCAACTTTTTACACGCCACCAACCTCCCTGGCATGTGGACGGTGAATCCCAACGCGACCGCGCAGGAGGCCGCCGCCCTGGTCGCGTTTATGAACGGAGTGGAGGATGATGCGACCGTGATTGGGGTGGATGCGCGGGGAAAAGATTGGGGCACGGTAGGCGTTTGGGCGCAGTTGCGCGCCAGTCATGGCAACCCTGAGCCGGTTGGTCTGCAATTTTGGGAGGTGGGCAACGAAATTTACGGCGGCAAACCCGGTTTAGGCACCGATTGCCCCGCGTGGGGTTGGGAAGAAGTGTGGACGTGCGACGGGACGGAATACATCACCGGGATCGGGGACGGGGCCGATCATCACGCCGGGTTCCTTGAATTTCGGGCCGCGATGCAAGCTGTTGACCCAACCATTTCTGTGGGCGCGGTCGGCTTGTATCCCCAAACGGATTACGCCAACTGGGGCAACGAGGTGATCGCGGCAGGTGGGGAGACGATGGATTTTTACGTTCTCCATCAGTATGCGTTTTTTGAAGTTCCCGCCACCATGCAAGAAGCCCTGGCCCAACCGCACGGGGACTGGCAAATGATGCGCGCCGACGTGGATGCGGCCTTTGCCCAACATGCGGGTGGGCGTCAGGTTCCCTACGCGGTGACGGAGTTCAACCTGTTTTCGGTGCAAGATTTGGACAACGGGCAATGGATGACACGGGCGGTCAACGCGCTGTTTCTGGCCGATACGTTGGGGCAACTGATGGCGCAGGGGGTTGACATGGCAAACCAGTGGGATTTGGCAAACGGGCAGGCGGGCAACGGCACCGACTATGGGTTGATGAATGCCGAAACATTTGCCCGTGCCCCGCAATATTACGTTTACCCCTTGTGGGCGCGGTTTGGCTCGGCAATGATCCCGGTCACCAACCCCGAAGACCCCGCCACCACCCTCAGCGTGTACGCCGGTTGGGCCGACGCCGGAACCCTTTCGATTTTGGCGATCAACAAAACAGGGACCCCTATCCCGGCCAATATTTCGATTTCCGGCCTTACGGGGATCACGAACGGGTGGGTGGATGTCGTCGCGGCCCCCGCCTTGGACGCCTCCGCGGTGACGTTCAACGGTTCCCCCAACCCCGCGGATGACCTCGCCAATGCGCCCTCCCTGCCCTTAAACGACACCACGTTGCCGATTAGCTACACCTTCGTCCCCTATTCCATTACACTCATTCGAATGTCTGCTTCGCATAGCCTCCCGTAATGACCGGGTCTAGGCTTTCGAAACCTTTCCCGAACTCAGGGGAATTAGTTGACTTGGTTTTTTTAGACCGTCTCTCATGCTGACGGAACGGGGCTATTCTTGCGAGGGCAGAGGAGCGTTGGGGTCCGCGGGGGGGCGTCTGGAGATGTTTGCAATGGGGAATTTTTTGGGATTGCGACGGAGCCAAACCAGCCCGATGATGACCAGCACGATTCCGACCAAAGCGCCACTAAAGTTGCTAACCAACTCGCTAATATACTCCCACTGACTGCCAAACGCGTACCCCAGTCCCCCGTACCCAATCAGCCAGGTAAATTCCCCCGCGGTGGACAACCCCATGAAGCGCAACACGGGAAAATGACTCCCGCCCGCAATCAGGTTCGTGGGGACGGCGAGCGGGGTCAGCAGGCATCGGGTCAGGAAGATGGCGGCCGCGCCACGCGCTTGAAAATAGGTCTCCGCCCGTTTCCAGTTGGGGGATTGGGTCCACCGCCCGGTCACTTTTCGCCCTAAATGCCCCATGAAATAACTGATCACATCGCCTGTAACCACAAAAAGGAGCGAGACGAACAGGGTGGGCAAGAGTTCCAAATATCCCTGCTCAATAAAGGCCCCACTTGCAATGACAACGACACTGCTAGGGAACGGAACCCCAATAGCCGCGAGGAACACGATAATCCCGAGTGCTGTTGCGCCGTAGGTCAGGATGGCCGTTAGAATTTGGTCACTGAGGTCCATACCGGATTATTCTCCTTCGGACGTGTTCACAAGGTGTTGGAGCGTTTGCACCAGGGCTTCAACACCCCCAGCGTAATTCTGTTCCTGGCTGAGGACTTCGAGAGACGTATATTCATTCCCTGCTTGGGGCAACCCGAGGGCCTCAAACAGGGTGGCCTCAGGGATTTCGGTTTCGGTGGCAATGAAATGAATGCTCATGGTTGGGGCGACGAGGCGGGTTTGACGAAAGTCTGGGTGGGCATAAAATTCCTGGATCGCCCATTCGATGCGTTGGGTGATCACCGGTTCGCCGTTTTCGGTGTTGCCCAGTTCCAAAGTTTCGTTTAATTCTTCCAGAGAGGGGCGGCCTATGTTGGTGAGAGGGGGCAGGTTGAGATAATGGCTCAGATATTCTGGTGGGACGGCATAAACTTTGGAGATGTATTTGATATTCATCCATGGGCGGATGCCATCTTCGACTTCAATCGGTTTGGGGGGGCGCGGGGGCAGGGGCGGCATTTGGCGGAAAACGTGTAAGGCGCGCCAGCCGAAAAATAGAATTAACCCAACCCCCAAGACAACCAACAAGGTGGCGGTGGCTTTGGACCTCAAAATGCGCGTGATCTGTTTCATGTTGCTCCAAATGGTGGGAACATCGGGCCGATTGAGTTATAAAAACCGGGCGAGTGATGTACTCGCCCGGTGATGTTCAGGGGACGGATTAGTGTCCTTTTTCTTTTTCGGCGTCTTCTTTTTGTTTCAACGCAATCAATTCTTGCATGAGGTGGGCTGGCACGGCCTCGTAATGGGATTCTTCCATCGTGAAGGTGCCGCGTCCCCCGGTCATGGAACGTAAGTCGGTCGTGTAGCGGAGCATTTCAGCCAGGGGGACCTGGGCGTTGATGATGGAACGGCCTTTTTCGCTTTCCATCCCTTGCACGCGTGCCCGGCGAGTGTTCAGATCGCCCATGATGTCGCCCATGTTGGCTTCGGGGACGACCACACGAACATTCATAACCGGTTCGAGCATGACTGGGCTGGCTTCGTGGATGGCCATACGGAAACATTCGCGGGCGGCAATTTCAAACGCAACAGGTTTGGAGTCAACGGGATGTTCTTTCCCGTCTGTTACTGAGACTTTGACTTTGATGACGGGGTAACCGGCCACAACGCCTTCGCCCATGACACTCCGCACGCCTTTGTCGATGGCGGGTTGATAGTTGTTGGAGACCGCGCCCCCGAAAACCTGCCAGGCTAATTCATAATTGCCTTCGGGCAAGGGTTCTACTCTCAATTCCACTTCGCCAAACTGACCCGAACCCCCGGTTTGTTTCTTATGGCGGTAGCGGGCGGTTCCGGCTTTGGTAATCGTTTCCTGATAGGGGATCCGGGGGGGCGAAATTACGAGATGGACCTGGAATTTGCTTTCGGCGCGGTGGAGGGCCACGTCAATGTGTTGGTCGCCCATCCCTTGCAGAATACTTTGTTTGGTCGTGGAGTCGTTGTACCACGAGAGAGTCATGTCTTCTTCGCATAAGCGTGTGAGGGTAGCGCCCATCTTCGCCTGGTCGGCCTGGGTTTTGGGGGTTACGGAGACGCGATAGAGGGCGTTGGGGTAGGAGGGCATGGGCAGGATCAGGGGGTGGGCACGGTCGCCGAGCGTATCGCCTGTGGACGTTTCACCCAATTTTGAGACCGCGCCGATGTCGCCTGCGTGGATGGTTTTGGTGGCAATTTGTTCTTTGCCACGCATGATAAAAATATTGGCCAGCCGGTCTTCTTCTCCCTTGGTGTGGTTCCAGACACGTGAGTCACTGGTGATGATGCCAGAAATGACCTTGAAGTAAGTGATTTTGCCGACGAATGGATCCGCGGTGGTTTTCCAAACGTAGGCGGCGGATGGACCATGGTCTTTGATCGAAATTTTCTCTTCTCCGTTGGCGCCCTGGGCTGTGAGGGCGGGGCGTTCGGCGGGGGAGGGGAACAGGCCGATGACGGCGTCGAGCAGGGGGGCTACGCCCGTCTCTTCCGTGGCGGCGGAAACCAGCACGGGGAGGTAGGCGCCCGAGGCGATGACCCTGCGGAAACCGTCCATCACTTCAGCGGCGGTTAATTCCTGACCATCCAGATATTTCATCAGCAGTTCATCGTTCCCTTCGGCGGCGGCTTCCATCAGGGCCATGCGCGCTTCTTCTGCCGCGTCGGCAAAATCTGCGGGAATATCCTGGGCTTTTTCGCCTTTCCCGGCGTAGGCTTTCATCGAGAGCAGATCAATAACCCCTTTGAAGGCGGCTTTTTCGCCCCAGGGGAGTTGAATCGGGATCAACCGGATGTCGGTTAAGGCTTGAACCGATTCCATCGCTTTTTGGAAATTGGCGTTGTCGCGATTCATTTTGTTGATCAGCACAAAACGCGGCAGGTTAAATTTTGCGCTTTCTGTGAGGGCAATCTCCGTGCCGACTTCCGCCCCGGAGACGGCGTCTACCATGATCACGGCGCCGTCTGCCACGCTCATCGCGGAGATGACTTCGCCAACAAAATCGGTAAAACCTGGCGTATCCAGGACGTTGATTTTGTGATCTTTGTACTCTATGGGAATGACGGCAGTGGAAAGGGAAATTCCACGCCGTTTTTCTTCATCTTCGAAGTCAGAAAATGTGGTTTGATCTTCGATTTTTCCCATGCGGGTGGTCGCGCCGGTGAAATGTAAAAGCGCCTCCGCCAGCATCGTTTTTCCAGCGCCACTGTGGGCGGCTAGTGCAATGTTGCGGATCTTATCGGTAGTATATTCTTTCATGGGTTTGGGAACCTTCCTGAGAGTGGGATGGGGTACTGAAATGTGCTTGATGTTAAGCGGATGTTATTATAACCCATCGGGCAGTCCAACATGCCCGGTTTTTTTAAATTTCTTCCGCGCTTTTTTAATGGCGCTTCTGTTCCTGGCGGGAAAAGTGCGGAAATTTTGAAGGTGAAGAGGCAGTCCCGCCCCTTCCCTTCAAAATTTCGATGACAGGGGGCGTCTCGGAAAAAAGGTGGATGGGGGTGAGTAAGAAAAATTTTTGTTATTGATTAATAAAAATTAACGTATACAATGATGGATGGTAATTATTCATGTTCGCAGAAAGAGAACTCGAAAGAAGAAGAGGAGACGTTACCTCCCCTACTTTCTTTTTGGGGAAACTTCCTCCTCTTGAAGAATAGTTACGTTGAATGCCTGGTGGTGAAAACCATCAGTGATGCTTTGTTGCTGGCTATGTAGATTATCGGGTTAATCGTCCAAATAAAGGAGCGTTCAAATGGCAAAGAAGGAATTTTTTAATCTCTGGTACAGCACCCGTCGCCCGCAATGGGATACGGGCCAATCTCCCCCGCTTTTACTCGAATTTATCGCGAATCACCCTCCCGGACGGGCGCTTGATCTTGGCTGTGGCACAGGCACGAACGTGATCACGCTGGCTAAAATGGGGTGGGAAGGTGTGGGCGTAGATTTTGCGAAACAGGCCATTGTTCAAGCCCGCCAAAAAGCTCGCGCAGAATCCGTGAAAGCCCAATTTCGGGCGGGGGATGTGACCCGCATCCGGTTCCCCCCCCAATCCTTTGACCTGATCCTGGACTGGGGCTGTTTTCAGGGGATGGAGGCTGGCCGGGAGATTTATGCCCAACGAATTTCGCGTTGGCTGGCCCCGGGGGGATGGTTTCTCCTCTATAGCCTAAAATATCAGCCAGACATTAAAGAGTTTGGCATCCGTGAGGAAGATTTGAGTTTGTTTGCCGCCCTCAAACTGATCCGGCGCTACGATGGGTTCAACGAAGGTCCGGTGACACGTCCGTCGATGTGGTTGGAATTTTTTAAGGAGCCATAGGGTACAATTGCCCCATGCACTTCTTGTTTCTTTTTATGGATGGCGTCGGGTTGGGCAACCCTGATCCAACGATCAACCCGTTTGTCAAAGCTTCCCTCCCCAATTTAACCTCGTTACTGAATGGACAATCCTTTACCGCGCCGACGGCCCCTCTGGTCAGCAGACGCGCGACCCTCCACGCGTGGGATGCCACCTTGGGCGTGCGTGGCCTGCCCCAGTCTGCCAGTGGACAGGCCACCCTTTTGACCGGAAAAAACGTCCCCGCCCTGATCGGTGAGCATTACGGCCCGAAACCCAACCCGCCCATCGCGGAGATTCTCCAGGGCGAGACGGTCTTTACATCGTTGGGAGGGCTGGGGTTTTCCACGGCGTTATTGGGGGCGTATCCGCCGGGGTATTTTGAGGTGATTGCATCGGGGCGGCGTATGTTTTCGGCGATTCCAATGGCGGCGTCCAACGCGGGGGTACGGTTGATGACGAAGGATGATCTGTTTGCCGGACGGGCACTTTCCGCGGAATTTACCGGGCACGGATGGCGGGAGTATTTGGGCCTGCACGATACTCCCTTGCTCGAACATCACACGGCGGGACGGCTGTTAGCTTCGCTCGCCCAATCGTATGACTTTTCGTTTTTTGAGTATTGGTTGAGCGATTACGCCGGACACAAACAGGAAATGCCGCAGGCGGTGGAGATGTTGGAGAGTTTTGACCGCGTCTTGGGTGGGTTATTGGACGCGTGGGAGGATGAACAAGGGCTGGTGTTGATTACGTCCGACCATGGGAATCTGGAAGATTTGTCCACCCGCAAACATACGGCGAATCCTGTGCCAGGCCTGGTGATTGGCGCACCCGATTTGCGGGCGCGGTTTATGGCGGGTGTCGAGGATTTGAGCGGCGTGACCCCTGCAATTATGCGGATGTTTGAGCCTATTGGGTGAATCGTCACCTGATCGAAACGGTGAATTACTGAACTGTTTGAATCTCGATCTGAAACGGGAGAAAGGGCAAACGGGGCCACCACGTCGGGGTGAGGTGGATGATCGGCGGCGAGGCGAGGGGGAGGGCTTCCGCGAGGTGGGTGGAAACGGACGCTGGCGCTTGTCCCACGGCCAGGTCCACGGCGGCCTGCGTGGGGAGCGTGGCGATCACTGTGCGGGTCGCGGACATTTCCCAAGTCGCGTTATTTTCTGCATCCGGTTGCGGTGTGGTTAACATTTCGAAAGTCAGGGTGTCGGGGAGGGGGCTGAACCCGGGGACGAGGCTGGCATCCAACACCGTTTGGGCCAGGGTTTGTAAGGTGGTTTGGGGGAGAGCCAGGCTTTGAAATTCCAGTTGTAAGGTGACTTCTACCCAATCGCTCGGGACGGTTTCGGCGGGGGCGTAGGTTTCTTCGAGGGTGCTGAGAAGAAAGGGGGTGGGGTGGAGCAGAACATCGCCGGGGGCAAGTTGGGCGAGAATTTCCGTTGCGGCGGTTTCCCGTAAAGAGTCTAACAATTGACGATAGGCCCGGCGACGGTCTAGCGGGGTGGGGGCCGCGAGGATTTGATCGGTGCCCCCAAGGGTCGCGTCGGCGTTGGTCACGGTGAGTTGAAGGCCGAGGGTGCCTTCAATCGTTTGGATTGCCCCTGCATCTACATTGCCCCCGATCCCTGGCAAGGCGGCAGTGATGGGGGCATTGACCGTTCCCCCGGCCTGGGCGGGAACCTGAACTTGTTGGGCGGTGGCAAACCGGGTTTGATCTGCGGTCAACACGATGGTTCCCTGTGGGACAATGACCGTCACGTCGGTCAGGTTGGTGAAGGTAACGCGCCCGGTGGCGGGGGCATCGGGGAGGGTGAGACTGCCAGTCGTTTCAACGGTGGCGCGTCCTTCGACGATCACGCGGATAGGTTGGGCGGGGATAGCCCCTGAGGCGTTGAGGGTGGTGATCGTAGGGCTGGTGCGGGCGGTGAACGTCAGAGTTTGGGCTTGCGTGGCGGGGGTGAGCGTGATGG
>JABWBV010000253.1 GCA_013359445.1 Anaerolineales bacterium
TTTGCCGTGATCAATATGCGCGATAATGCAAAAATTGCGCGTGTGGGCAGGATCAATTTTCATACTTACCTATTCCATGCGAATTCATCAGGCAGAGTATAGCCGAAAGCCAAGGGGTTGAGTATGGTAGCTGCGGATAAATACTAAGATTCTCATTACATTGGATACTGGCTTATAAAAAGTGTCCGCCGCAAAATAGGGGGAAATTCCCGAAGTTTTGGTGAAGCTTAACGACTTTGGGGTGTGGCCCGAAAAAAAAAGGCCCTTCTTGCGAAGAGCCTTTTGGAAGTGGAAATGGGGGATTAGGTATCTTGAATCGAGTCCAGCGCCATTTGCACATCAATGATCCCATCCCGGGAACGGTTAGCAAGAATTTCTTTGAGGTCGGCAGAAGTGAGGGTGACGTTGTTCACTTCCATTTTTTCCAGCATAAGAGCCATTAAGCCGGACACCATCGGGGTGGCGAATGAGGTGCCGCTCCACATGCCCAGGCCGGAGTCCTGATCGCTTAACCTGGGGACGAAACTCATCATGACGTAATCGCGCAGGTCTTTTTGTGGATTGGGATCGGGTTGGGCGTGTTGGGGTTTGACATCCAACAGGTCGCTCCCCCCGCCTGGGGCCAGAATATCCCCCCGGTTGGAGTAGTTCGCCTTTTTGCCGTTGAAAATGCTGGCGGCGACGCTAATCACTTCATCATACCGGGCTGGGATTTGGGGAGGCAGGTCTCCTGTGATGCCCGCCGAGTCATTGCCTGCGGCGGCAACCAGGATGGCTCCTAATTCGTGCAGGAGTTTGGTGACAAGGCGCATGGAACCGACATATTGATGGGTGTTGAGCATGTCATCCAACATGCGGACGAGCAGGTAGTTTTGGGCGCTTTGCATGGGGAGGCTTCCGGTTTGCATGGCTTTCAGGGCGAGGGGTACGCCTGTTTTGGTCATCAATTCACGGGAAAGGGTGACGCCTAAGCTCAGGTTTACCACGGCCCGGTTGAGTGGCTGGGGTTTTCTGGCGCCTGCTTTGCCCAGGCCGCGCTTCGCTAACAGCATGAGGGCGTAGAGAAAACCGAAGAGTTCACCTTGCCCGTGCTGGTTGAGAACATCCACCAAATGCAGGTTGCACTGTGGCGCAATGCGGTGAATCAGCCCGGCAATAAACAGGCCATGTTCATCTACGGTTCTTGCCGTGGTTGAGCGCACTTGAATGTGCCGCCGCGAGGTACCTTGAAATCTTTCTGCGGGTGAAGAAATACATATTTCCAGAGGCTCTTGCGGGTGGGTGCGTTGGATGCAAACATAGGGGCTGTAATGGGGACGGTCAGTTCCATTCTCGATCAGGTTTAAGTCACGGTGAATGCGTTTGTCTACGGTGTCAAAAATGTAAACATCCGCGCTTTGACCTTTGTTTTTGGTGTTGATACGGATCCCCGTGCCAGCTTCGAGGTGGATGCCTTTGGTGGCGTAAAAAGCCCAATGTTTGATGAAGGCTTCCTCGGGAGGTTGGCCCCCGGTATTGCCATTCTCCCCACCTTGTATCTGCCCGGACTGGCCGGAGCCGCCTTCAGGCCCACCCTGTATCTGCCCGGATTGCCCGGAACCACCCTCTGGCCCACCCTGAATTTGCCCAGATTGCCCCGACCCACCTTCGGGATCGCCGGTAATGTAATTGGGATCAGCAAAGACAATTTTGCCAAGTTCGGCGGCTTTTTGATAGATGTCCGTGATGGCAGTCCAAATGGCTTCTTCACTTTCGGCCACGGGGTTAAATTCATACAAGCGAATTTGTAAGGGTTGGAAGACACGCAAACCTGGCACGGCTGTACACAGGTCGTCTTTCAAATACTTGCTCAATTCGATGCTTTGGATGGGAGCCTCGCTAATGGGAAGATTGGGAATGTCATTGACCACCTGTTCAATATCTTCCGGTAAGCCGGTGAGAATCAGGTTGAAATCAATGAGTTTTTGTCCCAACTTCAAATCATATTCGCGGGTAGTGTTGGGTTTTTCCCAAACGAACGGCTCACAGGCTTTTTGTTTCATATGACTCTCCTCTTTAAAATGGTTGGTTCAGGAATTTTGTGAAGGAAACCGGAACTATCAATTTCCAATACTATTAACGACCATTTTTTAGAATTTTCTTAACCATTTAGGCTCAAAGTGGCTGTTTCCCCCAAAAAAGGGGAAACAATTTTTCGTACATCCTCACCCTATTTCGGGAAGCTCGCTAAGAGCGTATCTGATACCTCAAAGCCAAAGGTTTTTTGTCCCATAAGGCTACTTTTCCCGATGAAAAATGCCTCTTTTTGGGGTGATTTTCCTCTCAGGGAAAACCTTTAAGGTTTGGGCTAGGGTTTTCAGACGCTCTCTAAACCTGAGCAGTTACAAATTTTCTATAAAATGCCATTGTCACCAATCAACAAAAACGGTCCCCAGAAAAACGGATGCTGATATTTACTTCCATAGACCGTGCCAGAGAGAAACTCAATTTGAGCAAGTTGAACGGCCTCTGCTTTGGTTTTCCCCATTTTTAGAAGCGTGTTAAATTTTTTCATCCAGAAAATGGTGGACTCATCCGAAACAGGCCACAAAGTCATTAACAATGAAATGGTGCCCACGGATAAAAACGCGCGCATTAAACCCAATAACTCATCACCACCCCCAATTTTACTCCTCCCCGTCTGGCACGCGCTCAATGTGACGAGGGAGGCTCGTAAGCGTAAGCCGAACACATCCAACGTGGTGAACGAGCCATCTCCCAGCATCAATCCGGAAAACAGGGTGTTTTCATCGTGATAATCGCCATGACAGGCAATGTGGATCAAGCGCACTTCAGATAATAGCGACTGCAAATCACGGATACGCGCTTGTTCCTCACAAAAAGCCGTTTCCCCCCACAAAGCCGCCACATGACGTGCTTCTTCGACCGCGTATGGCAATTTTCCATGAAACGAATGTCCAATCGTCAGGCACCCCTGGGTCGTTATGGGCGTCTCTTTACAAAAACGCCATAACGAAGCGGCAGGCAAATAGCTGATCGCAAACCGCTCGGTCAGGTAATGGGTGGAATCGTACAGGGCGTGAAATGGCACGGCGTGAAGCGAGGCGTAAGGAACGACGATAATCTTTGTGTACGGCGTCAACACCGCCTCAATCGGCAAGACCAACCATTCGTACAACCGCTTCAAATATCCTTGAGCGTTTTGGAGAACACTTCCATTGGGAGAAGCCCCTCCCGCCACAAGATCAAAATTCAGATTGAGATATTGAATTAATTGTGAGACTTGTGAGGGTTTCACATGCAAAGGGAAAACCTGCACAGGTTGGTTCGTTGCAAGGCCGGGAACGGTAAACACGAAAAACTGATCTTCGATAACAAAATATTCCAATAAAAGCGTGTCTGGGTCCAGGTGCGCCTGTACCGTCTGAATTTGAACATCCCCTGCTGGAGTCGTCCGTGGCCCCTGGGTGTTGCGGATCAGTAATTGGTGCCACTTTTCTGTAATCTGCTCTTCCAGGGTGTGAATTTCACGCTCAATTTCGGCTATGTTCACATGCAAATCTGAGGCGGCGGCCTCCACCTGTTTGAGCGTGTAACGGAGTTTTTCTTCACGTGCCCCCCGCAAGGTTTGCAGGTGGCGCATGTCCGGGTCATTTTCCCGCGCGTAGGATTCCAGTTCCGCCTCCGCGCGGGATCGCACCAGTTCCACCAACGTTCGAGATTTGGCAAGTTCTACATATTCCAAACCTTTGGCTACCTCGCCTTGCTCAATCCACAATTGGACCAACGTCTCGTAAACCGCCTGTTTATCTTCGACAAAATTGACCCGGTGCTCAATCATGGCATTTCCGCGCAGGTTTTCCAACTCCGCCGCGGCCAACGCCAACTGCGCCAAAGCCTGCTGTTTCTCCCCTTTTAATTTTGCCAGAAGACCTTTGAGATGAGACACCTGATACCGCACCCTTGCCCAGGATGAGGCCTGCCCTGTCGCTTCTACTTCAGCGACCAACGCCGCCGCTTGCGCGCCCAGCCCTTCCGAAACATACCCCCAACTGGCAACCAACCGCGCAAGCGAGGCATCCAAGGTCAAACCATGGTGGGCAAAAGTATCCGCGCATTGCAAAGCCGTCTCAATGCTCTCCTGGACGCGTTTTTGTTGGCGATAGCAGATAGCCAGTTGCAAATCCGCATAAGCCACCCGCAACCAATGTTTTTCCTGAAAGAACAATTGCCGGGCTTCGGTTAACGCTTCAATTGCGGGAACATAGCGCCGCAACCCAACCAGAGCCGAGGCCCGATTTCGGATGGTCTCCGCGCGCTCAATCGAAAAATTCAGCTTTTGAAAAACAGGCTTCAATTCATCGCAAAGTTTGATCACCTCGCGAAATTGCCGCAATTCTAATAAACAATCCGTTTTAGACAATTTACACAATGCGATTTCCTGTTCCTGACTCAAGTTCGTATGAAGCGCAATGGATTGGTTATAAATTTGAAGCGCCTCATTATAATTCCCCTGAAAATAGCGAATTAGCCCCAAAGTATGAAGCGCACGCGCCTTCGTCGAGGTAAACTCATAGGAATCAGCCAGGGTGATGGCCCGTTTCGCCAATTCTGCGGCACGCGAAAAATCGCCCGTATTAAACAAGGCCAAAGCCCGGTTATTTTCCACCCCAGGGATCGCCTTCAACCAATCGCCCCCCAAGGCCTCATACCGTTGCCCCGCTTGTGAAAACAGCTCAAAAGCCTGTGCATAAGCCCCGATGCGATTCTTAACCAACCCCAAATTATTATACATATGGGCAACTTTTACTTTGTCCGGGTTCTCTTGCAAAATCGGCAAAGCCCGCTCCCCGCGCGCGATAGCTTCTTGCGCCCGCCCCACATAAGCCAAAGCCCAAATGTACGTCAGGCACACCAACGCCTCGCCATACCTATCCTGATTTTGCCGGTGAATTTCAATTGCTTCTTCAAAAAGGGGGATCGATTCGAGATACAAACCCTTCCCGTTCCCAATCGCCTGGGCCTTTGCCCGTAACCCCACCGCGCGGTGTCGTGGATCCCCTGTCCGGGTTGCAAACTCCAACATCAGTTCGGCAATATCGATGGAGTGTGCGGCATTGGATTGCATCAACCCGATCACTTGCCGGAGTAAACCATTCACGACCTGCTCGTAGTCACGCCCCTCAATTAAATGAAATTGCGCCTGAAGATAGGCTGACCTTTCTTCAGGCAGGGCAAGTCCCATCAGCTTTTCAACAAATTCCTGTGGGGACATCCTCCTCCATCCGTTCAAAGCCCGGTCTTCTGATGTCAAGAAAACCGTGGTGTCTTCACCCGAGTATTAAACTACAAAGGATTGTACATGTATATCCACTTTCGGCCCGTGGATAATTAATTGATACTCGCCGGATTCAAGATTTCCAATCGTAAAACCACCTAACTCATTAATTTGTGCCCCATCCACCTTGACCCCCGCCTGCCACAAACTAACTTCATAAGTCTCCGCTTCCACCCCCGTAATAATCCCCATTAAAGCCTGAAAACCTGGATTTTCTTCATCGTCCTTAACCTCTAGCACGATTTGGGCACCCCCAGCCTCATACGCAGACGAACTTTTTCCTCCCCCTCGTACCCCCCGGACCACCCCCAATGCGTCTGCCGAAGTCTTTCTAAAAATCAACTGAGCAAATATCTGTACCACCTCATCCACGACTGTGGAAACAATTGGCTCTGTGCCCAAATAAGACGCCAGCTCGGCCAACTCTCGCACACAGTGAACACAACTTCCTAAATGACTCTCTATCGCTTTTTTATATTTCGGGGACAATCTGCCCAAATGAAATTCCCCCAACACCAATGATTCAGGACAAGCAATTCGGTATAAACGGGAAATCCATTGGTGTTGCTGTTTCTTTAATTCTTGGATTCGCCCGTGATAGGCATTATCTCGTTCAATCTCAGCTTTGATGCTTGGATCAGCAACCCCGTCCAAATACATCAAAAGATCACTATCATTTATCTCAAACATGGGTAAGCACTCCTTAAAAGCAAATATGAATTGTTACGATCATTAACGTTCATTTACCCATTTATTCTGCCAAATCCAAAAAATCAGATAAACGTCCCATCTCCTGCAACACCTGCCCCAAGAGCGGAATTGTTTTGGCTTTAATATTATAAACTTCCCGAACATCGGCAAAACGCTCTGGCGTCATACTATAAATATCATTCGGCTTCAGGTCCATTGCAAAGGAAGCATAAATCACCCAAAAAGCCACATCATCCCGCAAATGCCCCCGCAAATCCTTCCAAAAATCCTCCCACTCCAACTTTCTATCCATGCGCGCATGGTAAGAAAAAGCCTGCGCATACATATTTTGGAGCAACACATCTTCCAAATAAACGACATCCAACGTACGTTTCTGCGTGCGCCAATAATCGGTAATCACCGAACCCACACAAGTTTTTAAATAAGCCAAGACCTTCCTCAAATTTGAAAACCCCGCAAACTCCACAGCAGAGAAATTCCGCTTCCAAAACTTTTCAAACACCAGATTTACCAGGATATCCGCCTCTTCATAAAAATCATGAAAACGAGGATGGTGCTCTACCCATCGCTGAACCTGCTTTTGATATTGCACATACACGATATTCCATGCCGCGCTATCCTTTTCCACACAGGCACGTCTAAAAATCTCATAGCAATTCCAGGCCTCTTCCTTGACGCGTTTCAAAAAATTCAATGTCTCTTCATGGCAACGCTTCTGAAGTTCAAACAAGGACAAATGGCGGGGGTCTTCACTAGAGAGCATCGGGCGATATTATAACAGGTGATTCCCAATCCCCCCCCAAAAGTACTAAAAATGATGGGCGAATTTTTCACCCCAACCCGGAGCGCCCCACCGCCTCCGCCACCCGCCGCACCTGCCCCACCAACCGGGAAAACTCCGGCAACGTCAACGACTGATCGCCATCCGACCACGCCTGATCCGGGTGCGGATGCACCTCCACCAACAGTCCATCCGCCCCCGCCGCAATCGCCGCCCGCGCCGCGGGGATGACCAGATCCGCCCGCCCTGTCGCGTGGGACGGATCGCCCATCACGGGCCAGGGGGACTCCATTTTCGCCAGCGCAATCGCGTTCGTATCCAGCGTATTTCGCGTCTCCGTGCCAAACGACCGGATGCCGCGCTCGCACAGGATAATCCGCTCATTGCCCCGCGACGTGATATGCTCCGTCGCCAACAACCACTCCGTAATCGTTGCCATAAATCCCCGCTTCAACAATACCGGCTTTTCCGTCTCCCCCACTGCCCACAACAACGGAAAATGTTGCATATTCCGCGAACCGATTTGAATAATATCCGCATACTCCACCACCCACGGCACATGCTCCACCCCCAACGCCTCCGTGATGACCAACAACCCAAACTCATCCGCCACCGCCCGCAAAATCTTCAACCCCTCCAGCCCCAACCCCTGAAAACTCCGCGGCGAAGTCCGCGGCTTAAACGCCCCCCCACGCAGAATCCGCACCCCCTGCGCGTGCAAAGCCTCCGCCACCGCCCGCGTCTGCTCATAACTCTCCACCGAACACGGCCCCGCCATCAGCACCACCTCCTGCCCCCCCACCGCCAAATCCGGGGCAATCTGAACCGGGATTGTTTTCGTTTGTTCGACATCCATTTCAAAAATTTCCATCGTATTTCTCACATTTGTAAAGCAGGATTCCGTCCTGCCCATCACCTTTCGTAGTAACGACTTCAGTCGTTTCAACTCAAGCACTTCTCAAGAAATGCCTCTCTTTCATCTTTACGTCCAGCATCCTGAGCGGAGCGGTAATAAACTCACCTCTCGACCAACTCATCTCTAGCGCAGTCGCTTGTAGCCCAAGATACCATCTTGCTTCCTCAAAAAATCTCAAGTCCAGCATCCTGAGCGGAGCGGTAACTGCCTCATCTCTCGATCCAACTCATCTCCAGCGCAGTCGAAGGATGCGGTTCCAGCCAACCATCTAAAATCGCCCACAAACGCTGGCTACACGCATCCCCCTTCCACTTCCAACCCCCTCCTCACCTCCCCCCGTTTCACCTTCCCCGACGCCGTCTGCGGCAACGCATCCACAAACCGCACCTCCCGCGGAATCTTGTACCCCGCCAAATGCCCCCGACAATGCCGGATCAACGCCTCCCGATCCACCTCCCCCACAATCACCGCCACCACTCGCTGACACCACTCCGCATCCGTCACCCCCACCACACACGCCTCCCGCACCCCCGGAAACGCCAGCAACACCCGCTCCACCTCTGTCGGAGCCACATTCTCCCCGCCCGTCACGATCAAATCCCCGCGCCGATCCACAATCCACAAATCCCCCTCCGCATCCAAATACCCCACATCCCCCGTCCACAACCACCCCTCCCGCAACGCCAAATCCGTCGCCTCCTCATTCCGATAATACCCTCTCATCACCCCCGGCCCCCGCACTACAATCTCTCCCTCGGAATGCAGGCTTCCAGCCTGCCCCCCCACAATTCTCACCTCTGTAAACATCAACGGCTTACCGACTGACCCCGCCTTCCCCCGCGCCTCGCCCACCCCCATCGTCGCCACCTGCGAACACGCCTCCGTCAACCCATACGTCACCGCGAGGAGCCACCCCGCCGCGAACGCCTGCGCCAACAAATCGGGACTCGCCGCCGCGCCACCCAGCAAAACCGCCCGCAACGACCGGGGCGCGTCCCCCCGCCGAACGTCGAGCAACCGTTTCAACATTGTCGGCACGAAAGAGGCCAGCGTCACCCCGTCCGTTTCTAGCACCTTGTTCACCTGCTCCGTCTCAAACTTCTCCATCAACACCACCGCCGTCCCGTACAAACAACACCGGAACACGATGGACATCCCCCCCACATGGTACAACGGCATACACAACAGCCACCGATCATCCGGCAGTGACCCCAACCGCGCCGCCGACGCCGTCGCGCTCCAAAACAGATTCTCAAACGTCAGCATCACCCCCTTCGGATACCCCATCGTCCCCGAAGTAAAGACGATAGACTGCATCGCGCTGAGTTTGAAATTCCGCACAGGTAACGCAACAGGCTCTACAACCGCCAGTGCTTTCACCACCGGTTTCGTCGGCTCATCCACGGAAAGAAGAACCCTGCGCTCAAAAAAATGTCCCTTCGTACTCGGTGCTGTCGTATCTTCAGGCTCCGCAGGCATGGTGCCGGGGATTTTCCGTCGCGGGAACAACGGCATCGCCTGCGCCTCGGTCTCCTTCGAACACAGCACCACCGTACAATCTGCATGATCGGCCTGCCAGCGCAACTCCGTCTCGGTCAGGCGCGTGTTCAACGGCACCAGCACCGCCCCCAACCGCGCCAGCGCGTGAATGGCAAAGACATACTCCGGGCGATTAAGCATCAACACTGCCACATGCCCCCCGCGTTTCACCCCC
>JABWBV010000819.1 GCA_013359445.1 Anaerolineales bacterium
TGGAAGCGGTGATCGGCGGCGTGCCCGGGCTTGCGATTTCCCTCGACTCCCCCGAACACCTCCCCACGGAAACGGATTATGGCCCCGCCGCCCGCGCCGCCCGAAAAATTGCCGCCCGCGTGTTAGCAGAAGGCCTGCCCCCAAACACACTTCTCAACATCAACGTGCCCTTTCTCCCCGAAGCCGAGATCAAAGGCTGGCAAGTCACCCGCCAGGGGTTGCGGGTGTACAAAGACCAACTTGACCGCCGCACCGACCCGCGCGGGCGTCCCTATTTTTGGATCGGCGGGGAGGCCCCAACCGGCGTCCCCGATGCCGGGACCGATTTTGGCGCGCTCGCCCAGGGCTTTATCTCCATCACCCCTTTGCAACTCGACCTGACCGATTACCCCACCCTGGCAAGATTGCGCGCCTGGGAATAGGCGCGCCAGCCCCAGGGCCATGTTCTCAGGCCTGGGCTTTCCCCCTAAAACCTGAACTCTAAAGGAAAAAAACTATGAACACCCTTTTTCGACGTATTCCTACGTGGTTTCTCCTCACCGCCCTCCCTGCCGTATTTGCGTTTACGGTCCTCTTCATCACCTCCGCGCAAGCGATAAAACCCGCCTCCCTCTTGGGCGGCACCCCCGACATCGCCCTCACCGCTTTTGCCACAGGCTTAAGCAATCCGGTCGCCATTGCCCATGCAGAAGACGAACGGCTGTTTGTGGTGGAACGGGCTGGACTGATTCGCATCGTGCAACCGAACGGGTCAGTGCTCGGAACCCCCTTTCTCGATATTCAAAGCCTCGTTTTGGACAACCCCAACGAGCGCGGCCTTTTGGGCCTGGCTTTTCACCCCGATTATGCCAACAACGGCTATTTTTACATCAACTATACCCGTGATGATGCCTCCGCCGCCCTCGATGGAGATACCGTCATCGCCCGTTATCAGGTTTCCGCGGACCCGAACGTCGCCAATCCCGCCAGCGCTCAAATCCTGATGGTGATCGACCAACCCGAATGGAATCACAACGGGGGGATGCTCGCCTTTAGCCCCATCGATGGGTATCTCTACATCGGCATGGGCGACGGCGGCAGTGGCGGCGATCCGTGGAACAACGCCCAAACCACCTCCGTACTTCTCGGCAAAATGCTTCGGATTGACGTAGACGGCGGCGGCACAGCCCCCGACTCGTGTGGCATGACCAATCAAAATTACACCGTCCCGGCAGACAACCCCCTGGCCGACGGCGCGGGCGGCGCTTGCGACGAAATCTGGGCCACTGGGGTGCGGAACCCCTGGCGGTTCAGCTTTGACCGCGTGACCGGCGACCTATACATTGGGGATGTGGGCCAAGGCACCTGGGAAGAAGTAAACTTTCAACCGGCGGCTGGCCCCGGCGGAGAAAACTGGGGTTGGCGTTGTTACGAAGGCAACCACGCGTACAACACAACCGGGTGCGGGCCTATTGGCAGTTACGATTTCCCGTTTTTTGAATATCAACACACCAGCAGTCGGTGTTCCGTGACAGGCGGATATGTCTATCGCGGGAGCCAGTTCCCGGTCTTCTATGGG
>JABWBV010000254.1 GCA_013359445.1 Anaerolineales bacterium
GCCTGGGCCTCGGGCTCGTCGGCCCAGCGGGCGGCGCGCGGGCGGTGGGCATGGGCGGGGCGAGTTCCCACACCTGATGGGGGAGATTCAGCCGTAGGACTTCGTTCAACGCGATATCGCGTTCCTGTGATTCGCCGCCAAAAACGTAAATCGTGTTGCAATAGTCCACCGCGCCCGCGGTGCCAAGAGGGGAGATGGCCGGGCCTTCTTCCCACGAATCAGTTTCGGGGTTGTAGCGATGGGTTTCGCCGAAATCGTTGGGGCCACTGCGCCCGCCGAGGACGTACAGCACGCCTTCAAACACGACGGCGGACGGGCTTCCCTTCGCACGGGGGAGCGGGGCGAGATCGGTCCAGGTATCTGTCGCGGGGTCGTATACGGAATGATCTTCGAGGGTCCTTTGGGAATTGCCCCCGCCGACGACGTGAATTTTGCCGTCGAAGGCGACTGCGGCGTGTCCCCCGCGCGGGTTGGGGAGGGGAGCGGCGTTGCTCCAGGTTTGGGTATTCAGATCGTAGAGGAGGACTTCGTCGGTGGGGCTGTTGGTTGTGGTTTTGAAGCCGCCGATCAGGTAAATGCGGTTGTCCAGAAAAACGGCGGCGGGGGCGTTCAATCCGTCACCGGGGAGGGTAGTTTCGACCGTCCAGGTGGTGCCGTCGAACCGTTCGACTTCTATTACCGGGCGGCGGTTGTCATCCGTGCCCGCGAGGGCGTAGATGGCATCTCCGGTGCTGACGACGGCGTGGGCGGCGCGGGCGTGGCGCACCGGCGGGGCGGGGAACCACGCGCCGCTGGGGTCGGGGACGGGGTTGGTGGGGAAAAGGGTTGGCACTTCGGTTAGCACTTCGGTTGGGGTTGGGGTGGCAGAAGGTTCAGGGGTCATGGTTGGGAGGAGGAGGGTAGGGGTGTGGGTGGGGAGGGTGGTTGGGGTGGGGAGTGCTGTTTGAGAAGTACAGGCGACGAGAAGGGCGAACAGGATCCCCATACAGGCGCGTGAAATCAGTCGCTGGGCGTGGTTAAACGGCATAGGTTTCTCCTTGGGAAAAAGCTGGAATTGGTTGTGTTTTGGATGGTTAAATTACTGCCGAAAAGGGGGCGGGGTTCATCCGTTGCCTAACAGACAGTCCCAATCCTCAAACCCTAAAGGTTCTTTGATCTTTTAGGACCCGTTTCCCGCCGAGAAACGGGTCTTTTTCGGGCGATTTTCCTTGCAGGGAAAACCTTTAGGGTTTGGTTCGGGTCGTTTTCAGGGGCGTTTTAAATTGCGTTCGATGCGGGAATCGGGGATCAGCCAGATGATAGCAACCAACACATACAGGCCGCCCGAAATCCAGGTGCTGACAAAGGCGAGGGGAATCGCGGCGGTATAAGAGACCAGCGAAAAGATTTCTTTGAAATTCCATTGGAGCGCTTTCGCCAGTGTAGATTCTTCATCGTGCAGGTTGAGCAAAGCTCTGGTGAGAAAGAAGTACGCCAGTCCCGAAAACCACAATACGACCCCGTATAAGGCCACCGGCACGGCGGCGAAGTGGTTCTCCCCCATCCACGCGGTGACAAACGGGACGAGCGACAGCCAAAACAGCAGATGGAGGTTGGCCCATAGCACCGTGCCATTGACGTGCTTGACCACCTGAAACAGGTGATGATGGTTGTTCCAGTAAATGCCGACAAACACAAAACTCAACACATAGCTGAGAAAGACCGGAATGAGCGGCCCCAACGCCTGCCAATCTCCCCCTTCGGGCACGCGCAATTCCAAGACCATGATGGTGATGATGATGGCTATCACGCCATCGCTGAAGGCTTCCAGGCGTCCTTTACTCATCTCAACACTTCACCCACTGCCCATTCGCGTTACTCGACTCGATCACCGCGTAGGCGAACCGCACGCCCATCAACCCATCGAACGAGTTCGGAAAATACAGTGCGAGGGGATCGGCAGGCTGACCGGCGCGGCGGGCGGCGATGGCCTCGGCGGCGTCCATGTACAGGTTGGCGAACCCTTCGGAGAACCCGCCCGGATGGCCCGCCACGACCCGGCAGGCGCGCTTCGCCAGGGGGAGCGTCCCCGGCCCGTTCGGGGTACGGGTTTCCGCGGGCGCGCCGAGCGGTTTGAACGTCAACACCTGGGGAATTTCCTGCAACCATTCCAACGACCCCTTCGTCCCGCTGATGCGAAACCGCAGACAGTTTTCCACCCCCGCCGCGGCCTGTGTGGCCCAAAAGCTCCCGCGGGCACCGTTTTCGAACCGCAACATCGCCCCGGCAAAGTCATGCACTTGCCGATTGGGCACAATCGCCCCGACTTCCGCCGCGACCTCCGCCACTTCCAACCCCGTCACAAACCGGATCAGATTGTGCGCGTGACAGCCGATGTCGCCCATCACGAGCGAGGGGCCACCCCGTCCGGGGACAAAGCGCCACTTTTCCATCGGGTCGGGTTTGCTTTCGTCTGCCTTCCCGCCCTGGACATATTCAATCTGCACGAGCCGGATGGGGCCGAGTTGTCCGGCTTCGACCATCGCTTTCGCCTGGCGCACCATCGCGTAGCCGGTGTAGTTGTGGGTGAGGCAAAAGACCAGGCCGGTGTCCAGCACTTTTTGGTGGAGGGTTTCGGCTTCTTCGATGGTGTTGGTCATCGGTTTGTCGCAGATCACGTCGAACCCGCGATCCAGCGCGGCAACGGCGTATTCCAGGTGGGAATCGTTGGGGGTCATGATCGCGACCGCGTCAATGGCGTCCGCGCGGGTCCGTTCCGCGTCGAGCAGTTCGTGGACGTTCGTGTGATTCCGCTCCGGGGCGAATCCCAATTCCGCGCCCGCGGCCCGCGCCCGGTCGGGGTTGGAGGACAGCACGCCGGTCACAACCTCGAACCGGTCATCCATCCGTGCCGCGAGCCGGTGCATTGGCCCGATAAACGATCCCGGCCCGCCCCCGATCACAGCGAGGCGCAGGCGACGACCTAAGAGAGAAACAACAGGGTTGAGGGACATGAGAGGCTCCTTTTCTTTTTGATCCACCAAGGACACTAAGGACACGAAGGTGGGGAAGTTTTTTTTAGTGTTCTTCGTGATCTTCGTGGATCAGATTGTTTCCAGGTAAGTCTGGATCGCAAGCACGACCAGTTTGTGGTCTTCTTCTTGGGGGAGGCCGGAGACGGTGATCGTGCCGACCATGCCCGTGCCCCGGATGAGGATGGGGAAACAGCCGCCGTGCGGGGCGTATTCACTTTCGGGGATCAGGGAACTCTGCTCAATCGTTTTCCCCTTGCCTATCAACATCTGCCCGACGTAAAACGAACTGTGCCCGAACCGGTTCACCAGGCGGACTTTGCGCTTGACCCATTCGTCGTTATCCGCCGACGCGCCGGGGCGGGCGGCGTGGAACACCTGTTGGGTGCCGCGTGTGATGTCGATGGTGATGGGCAAGTTGTGGCTTTTGGCGTACTCGACGAGCCAACTGCCGATTTCCCACGCGGTATCTTCGTTGAAGGACGGAAATTGAAGGTCGGCCTCTTGTTGAAGGAGGGAGTGTAAGATGTCCATAGCGTCTCCAAAGGGAAAAGATGGGGAAATTTTATCGCACTTCTCAATACATCGCCGCGGCATCCTTCGGCAACGCTCGCACATGCCGGAGATGCGCGCTGACCCGTTCATCATCCCCAAATGGGTATGTGTGCCCAAAATGCTCTGCAACTGGAACCGCCACGCGCCGAAACAGTTCGCCCATCGCGAGCAGTGCGTCCCAGTTGTGGGCGTAATCGGCATCGGCGTAGGTGCGGAGGAGCAGGGTCCATAGATGGGGTTCGAGGAATTGATCGAGGTATTTGCCCATTTTGCCGGGGCCTTTTTGGAAGTTGGTCTTCACACCCACGTACCAGTCCAGCATCTTCATCAACTGCTCGCGCGCGTAGAATTCCATGTGTTTGGCATACGTGAGTTCCCCGCGCCACAAGCCCTTCGCCACATACGGGCTGACCCACCAAAACTCGTTGGTGCAGTCATGGAACTGTTTGGCGGTAGGCGGTTTGGGAAGGTAATCGCAGTCACTAGCTGGGGGAAAGGGCTTGACGATGCCGTCCTTGTCCAGGAGTAGAATGCTCTGGCTGTCCCGCTCCATTTTGTCCAGTTTGTCTACCGGGTAAAGCGAAAGGTCGATCCGGTTGCCGTCCATGAACTGGATCAGGTACGCGTAGCCGTCGCGGGGATCGGGGGGTGGATCATCCATGTCGTCGGGGAGTTGGAGGATCATCCGCTCGCCGAAGAGGTCAATCCACGCGGGGTTGGCTTTGTAGGAGGCGACATCGGTGACGAGGTAGACGATGTCAAAATCTTGGAAAATGTCCCGGCGCGCGTTGGGGTTGGCGCGGGAGCCGTTCATGATCACGGCGCGGACGCGGGGGTCGGTTTGCGCGGTGTGGAGGATGAGGTCAAGCATTTGTTGTTCGGTACGCATGGGGCCTCATTCTACCACCTCCCTCACCCCACCAACCTCCCATCCTTCAACTCAAACACCACATCCGCCGCCTCATGCACCTTCGGATCGTGGCTCGCAATCACCACCGTCACCCCCGTTTCCGCCACAATCTGCCGCAACAACGCGATAATGCTCGCCCCCGTTGCACTGTCCAACTGGCCCGTCGGCTCGTCGGCCAGGATCAACGCCGGTTCGTTCACCAACGCCCGCGCAATTGCCACCCGCTGTTGCTCCCCGCCCGAAAGTTCATACGTCCGGTGTGCCTTCCGCAGGCCCAACCCCACGCGCCCCAACAATTCCTCGACCCGCGCCTGTCGCACCTTCCGCCCCGCCCGCACCAACCGCAACGGCACCTCCACATTCTCCCCCGCCGAAAGATACGGCAACAGCCCAAACGTCTGATACACAAACCCCAACGCTCGCCGCCGCAAATCAATCTTCGCCGCCGCCGACATCTTCTCCATCGCCTGCCCGTTGAAAAACACCGTCCCCCCCGTCGGCTCATCCAGCCCGGCGATCAAATTCAACAGCGTCGTCTTCCCCGACCCCGACCGCCCCTTCAAACACGCCAGCGTCCCCGCCGGAATCTCTAGCGAAATGTCCTGGCACGCATGAACCTCCTCCCCTCCCAGGAAAAACGAACGCGACACATGCTCGCACCGGATCTCCGCCCCCCGCGCCTGTTCCTTCCCGGTCGTGGGTGTCCCCGTGTGCGCGGGGTCGCCGTTGCCGGTCAACGTACCCACCGTCCGCGCCTCCCCGCCATACGGATCAAAATCCTGCAAAAACGTCTTCATCGTCGGCGGTTTCCAGACCTGCCCCTCCCCCTTTTTCTCCTCCCGCCCCGTCCCTTCCCCCGGAACCGCCGCCCGCTGGGGCCACACGGACACATGATCGGGTTCGATCCGCACCTTCACCCGCTCGCGCATGTCCAACTTTTCGACATACGGCTTGGGCAACTGCAAACGCCCTGCCCCGTCCAAAATCACCCACTCCTCCTCACTGATCTTCCCCAAATGATCGAACGTGCGCCGCACCTCCGTGCTCGTCCGCCCATCGCGGATCGCCACCACCCGATCCACCTTCGCCGCCACTGACGGATCGTGCGTCACGATAATGATCGTCGTGTTCAACTGCTTGTTGATCAACCTCAGTGACGTAAAAATCTCATTTGCCGACTCCGAGTCCACCTGCCCGGTCAGCTCATCCCCCAACAACAACGGCGGATGATTCGCCAGCGCAATCGCCAGCGCCACGCGTTGTTGCTGTCCCCCCGATAACCGGTCGGGCCGGAAATTCGCCCGGTCGGCCAGCATCACCATGTCGAGCAGTTCCAACGCCCGTTTGCGCCGCTCGTTCGGGTTCACCCCGCTCAACAACATCGGCAGTTCGACATTCTCACGCGCCGAGAGATAGGGCAACAAATTCCGCGCGGGCTGTTGCCACACAAACCCCACCGTCTCCCGCTTATACCGCACCCGATCCGCCTCCCCCATCTTCAACAAATCCGCCCCCGCCACTGTCAACGCCCCCGCGCTCGGCGTATCCAACCCGCCCAACAAATTCAACAGCGTAGACTTCCCAGCCCCCGAAGGCCCCACCAACGCCATAATCTCCCCCGCGGGAATTTCAAGATCAAGCCCCTGGAGCGCGACGACTTCAAGGTCAGCGACTTTGTAGATTTTTACGAGATTGTCACAGAGAACTAAAGGGTTATTTGCCATAAGACTTCCTTTGTAGATAGGTAGATAAGGTAAATACGGTAAATAGGGTACATACACGTACTTTATTTACCGTATCTACCCTATTTACCACATCTACCCTCCTCACTCCACACTCGTCCTCATCACCTTGTGCACACCCACGCGCAACAAAGCGATCACCGACACCAACAACGCCAGCGCATAAAACGCCGCCAACAATAAAAACGTCTGCCCCACCGCGGCCCAATCCACCACGATCCGCTCCACGACTGCCCCGGCCAGCGCGTTCGCAAACACCCGCGACAGGAATGGCCTCATCACCGCCGACAGCCCCCATCCGATCATCGTCCCCGCCCCCAGACCTAACCCCATCACGATCAACCCCTCCGACACCAACAAACCGAGCAACTGCCCCGCCGACAACCCGCCCGCCCTCAGCAAACTGAACTCAAACGTCCGTTGTTGCGCCGAAAAATAATGCACCAGCAAAAACCCCGTCACGCTCAACACCGCGAGAATTTGGGCATTCAACGCAAACGCCCGTTTAGCCCCCTCCGTCAGCGGGTTCGCCCGGAACGCGCGCAACTCCGCCTGTGCGTTCCCCAGCACTTCGTTGGGGAACGAAAACTGTGCCACGATGTCGGCGTGTATTGCCGGGTCAACGGACAGCCACGCCTCCTCCTGCGCCACGCCCACGCTCGTCATCTGACTCCAAAAATCTAAGGCGCTACGGTCAATCAACAAAAAGGCCCCGTCCACACTCGGGAACTCGTCAATCACCCCCCGCACCTCAAATTCCGGGTACTGTTGCATAAACTGAACCTTCAGCGTATCCCCGATCGCCATCCCCCGCGGCAGGGCATTGCGAGAAAAAATGATCGCCGGTTGGCCCGAAGGCGTGTCACTTGAAAGGATACGGGCGATCTCTGCCAACGTCGTCCCGTTCACCCCTTCGGGGAACTCCGCCACGCGGGGGAGGGTGGCCGAGTCAATCGCCAGGACGGAGAGGAACTGTCCTTCCGGGCCGGGAGTCCGCATTCGGTAGACGAGGGAGATCAACTCCACCCCGTCCAGGGCGGCGATTTCGTTCGGGGTTTGGTACCGCGTCGAAACCCGTAAATCCGCCCCGGCCAGGTAATGGGCGATCTCCGCCTGCCGTTGTTCGAGCGAGGTGCGGAAGGTGATGGAGAACAGACTCAGCGCGGCGGCGAGGCTGATCAACAGCACTACCCGGCTGGGGCCAACGGGATCCCGCGCAAGCCGCGCCATCCCCATCGCCAGGATCAGCCCCCGCCCCCGGTTCAGCCATCCGTGAATCCAACGCAGAAGGTACGGGAAAAAGCGTAAAAACAGCAGAGCGATGGCAATCAACAACAGTGACGGGCCGATCAATAAGAGCGGGTCGGCATATGCAGTGTCTCCGATGCGTTGGAGCACAAACGAACCGGACTGCGCCAACTGCCAATAGGCCAACCCGCTCAGGATCAGGAGAAAGATGTCGAGATTGCGCCGTTGCCAGACTGCTTGCTGGGCCGGACGGGCGCGGGTTTGTTGCCATTCCTGCATACTCCGCCCCGCCGCGGCGAACGCGGGGAGAGAAAACGACACCCACCCGATCAGCGCGGCGGCCAGCGCGAGCAAACGGGCCTCCAGGGGGAGTTGGGTGTCAATCCCTGCCCCGGTCATGTTCACCCACTGGCCGAGGACAAACTCCGTCACGAGCGGGCCGAGGATAGCCGCGGCGGGCAGGGCAAGCAAAAAGCCTTCGAGCGAAAACAACAGAAGCACCTGTCCGCGTCCCGTTCCCCGGCTGGCAAGGGTGGCAAGTTCGCTTTGGGAGCGGTCAACCATGAACGAGGTGACCATGCCAAGGGTGTAAAAGACGAAAATCAACGCCTGTGCGGTGAGTAAGTACAGCGCGATCCGGGTGATGGCAAGCTGGTTGGTATAGTTTTCGATCAACAGCGGCAACCCGGTCGAAATCTGCACCCCAAACCGTTCGAACCCGGTCTGCGCGTTGACCAGCGCGGTTTGGATCGCCTCCGCGTTTTTGGGTACGATCACGGTCTGATCCACGAGGAGCCGCCACGACCGGTCACTTTCCGTGAAATGGGTGGACGCAGTCAGTGAATTGATCAGGAAAGGCGTAATGATGACATCTTCGTTCAACCCCGGAATGATTTGAGCTTGAAACGGGCGCGGGTCTCCCCACCAGCGTTCGTCCTGCGGATTGACTGGCTCGACGATGCCAACAATCCGGTATTCGACCGAATCGCTGACGATGTGGAGGACATCGCCAATTTTCAGACCAGAGTCTTTGGCGACGGTGGGCGTGATGGCGACTTCTACGGGCGTGGGATCACGAAAGGCAGTTGCACTCGTACTGGGGGCGATGTAGTTGGGGTAATGCCCTTCGACCAACCGGGTATCCCCGGGCAGGGTGTCGAACGACCAGATGCTTAAGTTGAAATGGAGCAGGTTGGCCGGGTTATCGTCGTAGTTCTCCGGGATCATAAACGCCAAATCCGTCGTCTCCCGGACTTCCAACAGGTCAACGACCATAAAACCCAAATGTTCGTCCAATACCCCTTTGAGGGCGGCATTAAAACTCGTCACCGACGGGGGCGCGTGAATGATGATGTTCCGGCTGAAGACGGGACTGTTTTCCAGCGATTGGGCGAGGCTGTCCGCGGCGACGACTTGGGCAAACGCCGGCAGTCCCGCCACAAGCGCGCCGGTCAGCACCAGCCCGAGGAACACGAGCAGGTTGATCGTCCAGTGACGGAGGAGGCGACGGAGGGTGAAGGAGAGGAACATGAGTCAGTTTTTAGTGATCAGTGATCAGTGATCAGTAATCACTAATCAGTAGTCAGTGGGCGGTACTTAGTTATCAGTCGAATGTAGCACCCTGAGCAGAGGCTTTGCGAAGTCGAAGGGTGCGGGGAGTGCGAGGAAGCCCGAATTCGGGAGCGCATCCTTCGACTACGCTTTCAGATGAGTTATTCGCACAGTCGAGATGGACCCGCTCCGCTCAGGATGCTTCCGTAAATTCCATCTGTTTTCTCTGTGCCATCTGTGTACCCTTCTTCACTCCTGCGCAATTCTCAACGCCTGATGCACCTTCGCACGCCAAAGCATCCACGTCGCTCCGGCAAAGGTCAGGGTGAAGATCACAGACAGAGTCGCGAAGAC
>JABWBV010000255.1 GCA_013359445.1 Anaerolineales bacterium
TCGCTACCAGACTCAGGTCATCACCGACGGCAAAACCGCGCTCGATTGGCTCACTTACAATGTTCCTGACATCATTTTGTTGGACATGCACCTGCCGCTTGTCTCCGGGGAGATCATCCTAAAATCTATCTACCAAAACCCGCGCTTTGCCAACACCCGGACCCTGATCGTGACCGCCGATGCCCGCATGGGGGAAGCGTTTTCCGAGCAAGCCGACTTTTTGCTCAACAAGCCGGTGGATATTTTTCAATTACAGCACATGGCGGATCGGCTAAAACCCAAATAACCCCAAAAAACCCAATGCTAACCATTTGCTTACAAGTTGTTAATTCAGGGCGAAAAGGTTGTTAAAGATGTTCCACTAATATTTCCCCAATCTAATTAATTGTCTAAAAAAGGAGACATGCTATGCAAAAACTTCGTACTTTCGTCCTCGTAATGATGACGGCCATAATGGTGTTAACCGCCTGCACCCCCGCCGCGACCCCCACGGCGGAAACCGCCGAAGAAATGGTGGATTGGGCTACCGTCACGTCCGTCGAAGCTGGCGGTGGGATGGATGCCCTCATCGCCGCCGCCAAAGCGGAAGGTGAACTGAACGTCATCACCCTGCCCAATGACTGGTGCAATTACGGTGTGATGATGGAAACCTTCTCCACCAAATACGGCATCAAAGTCAACTCCCTGTTACCGGATGGCGGTTCCGCCGATGAACTTCAGGCGATCATTGACAACAAAGAATCCAGAGGCCCCCAGGCCCCGGATGTCGTTGACATCGGCCCTGCCTACGGCCCGCTCGCCAAGGAACAAGGTCTGCTCGCTCCGTACAAGGTGGCGACCTGGGATACCATTGAGGGGAGCAAAGACCCCGATGGGTACTACTTCGTGGACTACAACGGCGTGATGGTTTTTGAAGTGAACACCGATGTTGTCACCGATGTGCCCCAGGATTGGGCTGACCTGCTCGATCCGAAATACAAGGGACAAATCGCCATTGCCGGTGATCCTCGCGCCTCCAACCAGGCGGCCCAGTCTGTGTATGCGGCGGCGTTAGCCAATGGCGGTGACCTCGATAACATTCAGCCAGGTTTGGAATTCTTCAAACAGTTGAATGAAATCGGAAATCTTTTACCCCTTATCGCCGACTCCGGCCCCATTGCGAAGGGCGAAACCCCCATCACCTTCCAGTGGAACTATCTTGCCGCCGCGAACAAAGATAATTTCGCGGGCAACCCCAACATCGAAATCGTCTATCCCAAGTCTGTGAACTGGGGTGGTTACTATTACCAGGGCATCAGCGCCTACGCGCCCCATCCCGCCGCCGCCCGCCTTTGGGAAGAGTTCCTCTACTCAGATGAAGGCCACCTGATCTGGATGGCAGGCTACTGCGCGCCCGCTCGCCTCGCGGACATGCTTGACCGTGGGGTTGTCCCCGCCGATCTCCAGGCAAAACTGCCCGATCCTGCAATCATCGCCAGCTCGGTAGTTCCCTCTGGCGACCAACTCAGCGCCGCCCGCGAACTCATCAAGAATGAATGGGATAACGTCGTCGGGCTGGACATCAAATAATCCAGGTCTTTAACGCTTATCACGTGACCCAGTCAAATTCTTGGCTGGGTCACGCTTTCACTTATCCTTCCAACACTCATGCAAACTGCAGTTCCCGCAAAACGAAGCCTTTGGGAACGCCTGTCCCAGTCGAACTGGATCGGGTTGGTTCCCTTTTTTTCTTTTATCCTGTTCTTTTTATTTCTTCCCTCCACCAACTTGCTTTTTAAATCATTTCAAGACATCAACGGGAACTTCACCCTGAGCAACTACGCGGTGATGCAAAACCCCTATGTCATCAAAGCCTACCGCGTGAGTTTGCAGGTCAGCATCATTACGTCCCTGGTCGGGGGGGTGTTCGGGTTTTTTGTGGCGTATGCCATCACCATCGGGAACACACCGCGCTGGATGCGAAACTTCCTGATGACCTTTTCTGGGCTGGCCGCGAACTTTGGCGGGGTTCCCCTGGCTTTTTCCTATATCGCCACCCTGGGGCGGACCGGGTTCGTTACCGCCATCCTCAAATCCATTTGTTATCCTGATGCGGCTGGCTTGCAAGTCTGCCCGTTCAACCCATATGATAACGGGTTCAACTTATACAGTCTGAGCGGGCTGGTGCTGGCATATACATACTTCCAATTTCCCCTCATGGTGCTGACCATCACCCCGGCCCTTGAAGGATTGAAGAAGGAATGGCGCGAGGCTTCGGAGAATTTGGGGGCAAGCCCCTGGCAATACTGGCGCGATGTCGCCTTGCCCATTCTTCTACCTTCCATCCTCGGCGCGACCTTACTTTTGTTTGGCAGTGCATTCGGAGCCTACGCCACCGCCTATGCCCTGACCGGCGGCAGTATTTATCTCATCACGATCCTCATTTCCCAACAAATCCGCGGCGACGTATTGAATAACCCTTACGAAGGCTACGCCCTGGCGGTGGGAATGATCGTGATCATGGGCCTCACCATTTTGGCGTATACCACTTTGCAACGCCGCACATCCAGGTGGCTGAAATCATGAAAAAATCGCGTCTCGATTTTTGGGCCTTCTTCTGGGCCGTTCTGGCCTTGCTTTATTTCTTCATTCCGCTATATGGCACGCTCGATTTTTCCCTGCGCATGAAGAAGGGCGAACTCAGCCTGCTGGCTTACGAGATCGTCTTTTCTGATCCGCGTTTCCTGCAAAGTTTTCAATATTCTGTCATCATGGGCATCATCTCCGTCTCGATTAGCATTATGATCTTCGTGCCCACGGTGTACTGGCTTTACCTCAAAATGCCCAAAGCGCGCCCACTGGTGGAGATTATCACGATTATCCCATTCGTGATTCCGGTGATCGTTTATGTGTACGGACTCAACACCACCTTTGGACGTGCCCCCTTGCGTCTGACCTCCAATGCGTTTACATCTGATATTTTGATGGTGGGTGGTTACATCGTCCTTTCCATGCCATACATGTACCGCGCCATTGATGTGGGGATGCGGACTATCGATGTCCGCACCCTGACTGAAGCGGCGCAGAGTATGGGGGCAAGCTGGGCACAAATTCTGTTAAATGTAATCTTTCCGAATCTTCGCATTGCCATTCTGAGCGGCGCCCTCATTTGTTTTGCGACTGTCATCGGCGAATTGATCCTGGGCGATTTCCTGCTCCGGCCCGCCTTGGGACCTTATATGGCGGCAGTGGGACGCGATAAAGCCTACGAACCTGCCGCGCTTGCCATCATCAGCTACGCCATGACCTGGGCCAGCCTGGGTTTGATCCAATATTTCAGCCACGGCGGTTCGACACAGCGCCAATTGACCGGACGATAATCTCGAGGAACCATGTATCTTGAACTTAAGCACATTCACAAAGCCTACGGCGCTTCAGTCGCCGTAGAAGATTTCAACCTGAGCGTTAATACGGGGGAATTCATCTCCTTTCTTGGCCCGAGCGGTTGCGGCAAAACCACCACCTTACGGATGATTGCGGGTTTTGAAGTGCCCACCTCCGGGCACATTACCATCAATGGCAACGACATCACCCACCTGCCCTCCAGTAAACGCAACGTTGGCATGGTCTTTCAATCCTACGCTCTGTTCCCCAACATGACCGTCGCCGAAAACATTGGCTATGGGCTGAAAATCGCCGGAAAAAACAAACCCGACATCGCCCACCGCGTGGAAGAAATGCTCGCCCTGATCCATTTAGAGAGTTTCGGCACCCGCTATCCCGCCCAACTCTCCGGCGGACAACAACAGCGCGTCGCCCTCGCCCGCGCCCTGGCCTTCCACCCCCAGGTCCTCCTCCTCGATGAACCCCTCTCCGCGCTCGATGCAAAAATCCGCGTCGAACTGCGGCACGAGATTCGTCGCATCCAACAACAATTGGGCATCACCACCATTTACGTCACCCACGATCAAGAAGAAGCCCTTTCGCTCTCGGACCGTGTCGTAGTGATGAGCAAAGGCCGCATCGAACAGGTCGGCACCCCCTTTGAAATCTACAACTACCCCCGCACGGTGTTCGTGGCCTCGTTCGTGGGCACGCTCAATCAACTCCCCTGCACCGTCGAAGATGGCACCCACGGGCTGGTGCGCCACCAAACCCAAACCATCTACACCAACGGCAACATCCCCCACCCCCAAGGCAGTGACGTCGTCCTCATGCTCCGCCCCGAAGAACTCCGCCTGGGCGAGCACGGCGGCCAAAACCGTCTTACCGGCACCATTCAATCCGTCAATTTTCTCGGCTCCGTCGTCCGGGTGCAACTCAACCACGCCGGAACCCCCATCACCCTCGACCTGTTCAACGAACGCCTGCTCCGTCTCCCCGAAGTGGGGCAAACGCACACCATCACCTTCCCGCCACACGCCTGTTGGGTCATGTCCCCAAACGGACATCACTAACCCCCATATGTCGCCACAGACCACCGAAATCGCCATTGTTGGCGCGGGCATTGTGGGGCTGGCCCATGCCCTCGCCGCCGCCAAACGTGGCCTAAAAGTGACCGTTTTTGAAAGAAATGATTGGGCCGTCGGCGCGTCCGTCCGCAACTTTGGCCTGCCCTGGCCCGTCGGCGTCGCCCTGACGCCGTACCACCCGCGCGCCATGTCCAGCCGCGCGGTCTGGGTCGAGGCCGCCCACTCAGCCGGTTTCTGGCTGAATGAAAACGGCTCCCTCTTTCTGGCCTATCACGAAGATGAAGAAACCGTCCTGCGAGAATTTCTGGACGCCGCACAGGACTCCGCCTACCAATGGCTGACCCCCGCCGAAATCGCCACCCGTACCCCCGCCGCGAATTTGACCGGGTTACGCGGGGGCCTGTTTTCCCCCACCGAACTGACCGTTGACCCACGCGAGGCCCTCCGTGCCCTGCCCGAATGGTTATCCCGCGCGTACGGCGTCAAGTTCCACTTTAGCACCCCTGTCAAACACGTTTCTTCCGGCTATGTCAGCACCGCGCAAGAGACCTGGCACGCCACGCACACCTTCATTTGCAGTGGCCCGGACTTTGAAACCCTCTACCCCCACGTCTTCGCCGCAAGCGGCATGACCAAGTGCAAACTGCAAATGCTCCGCCTGCATCCGCCGCCGGAAGATTGGCGTCTCGGCCCCACCCTTGTGTCCGGGCTGACCATTGCTCGGTACGACTGCTTCAACGGCCTCCCCTCCATTTCAGCTTTGCGCGTACGCCTTGCCCATGCCTGGCCAGAACACATCCGCTGGGGCATCCATGTCATGCTCGCCCAAAATGGCCGCGGCGAACTCGTCACCGGCGATACCCACGCATACGGCCTGACGTTTGATCCATTCGATAGCGAACACGCCAACCAGTTGATCCTGGACTACCTCGCCACGTTTACCACCCTCCCCCATCCCCGCGTCCTCGAACGGTGGCATGGCGTGTACGCCCGGCTCCCCGAACAAACCGAATTCATCGCCCACCCTGAATCGGGTGTTACCATTGTGCAAAATACCAACGGGTTAGGGATGACCCTCTCCTTCGGCATGGCAGAAGCAGTTGTCCAAACCCTAGACCTCTAAAAGGAACTCCTATGCCTCCTGTGATTTTCATCATGATTGACGGTCTTCGCCCAGACGCCATTGCCCCCGCCGTCTGCCCAAACCTGAAAAACTTACTGGCGTGCAGTGCCTACACCCTCAGCGCCCGTTCCGTGATGCCCTCCATCACCCTCCCTTGCCACACCAGCATCTTTCACAGCGTCACCCCGGAGCGGCACGGGATCACCACCAACGACTGGCACCCGATGGCCCGCCCGCTCCCCGGTCTGATGGAAGTTGCCCATGCGGCAGGCAAACACGGCGCGTTTTTCTTCAATTGGGAACAACTCCGCGACCTCAGCCGCCCCGGTAGCCTCCGCCACATCTATTTCCGCGACAACTCCTACACGCCCCATGGAGACCTGGACATCGCCCATCACGCCGCGGGCTACATCCGGGACGAAATGCCGGACTTTGCGTTCGTATATTTTGGCACCGTCGATGCCGCCGGACATTATTACGGCTGGATGTCCGAAGGATATATGAACCAGATCAACCTTGTCGATCAGGCTCTGGGCACCCTGCTCAACTCCCTGCCCGAAAGGAGCACCATCCTCTTACAAAGTGACCACGGCGGGCATGAGCGCACGCACGGGACCGCCTCCCCCGAAGATATGACCATCCCCTGGCTGGTTTCCGGCCCCGGCCTCCGACAAGACTACGAAATCTCCTCTCCCCTATCCCTCCTCGACACAGCCCCCACCCTGGCCCACCTGCTCGGCCTGAATCCGCATCCCCAGTGGGAAGGGCGAGTCGTTACTGAAATTTTTGAATAAAGGACTTTACCATGGCCTACATCACCAACCGAATTTTCGATGGCCCTTTAAAAGCCGTCATTCTTGACTGGGCCGGAACCACCGTAGACTTTGGTTCATTTGCCCCCACGGCAGTTTTTATCCAACTCTTTGCCAGCCGAGGCGTGACCGTTTCGGTGGCACAAGCTCGGGCACCGATGGGCTTGATGAAAAAAGATCACCTGCGTGCCATCGCGGCCCAACCGGAAGTTGCCGCCCAGTGGGCCTTGCGCCACGGAAGGGCTTTTTCGGACGCCGACCTGGATGCGCTGTTTGAAGATTTTATCCCCATGCAAATGGCGTGCCTCACCGAGTATGCCGAACCCATTCCCGGCGTCGTCGCCACGATTGCCGCCATGCGGGCGCGCGGGTTGAAGATCGGTTCCACGACCGGGTACACCCGCGCCATGATGGACGTGTTGGTTCCCGAGGCCGCGCGGCGCGGGTATCAGCCCGATACCTGGGTGGGTTCAGACGACACCCCCGCCGGACGCCCCGCCCCGTGGATGATTTACCAAAACGCGATGCAACTGGACGTTTTCCCGATGGATGCAATTGTCAAAATTGGCGACACCTTCCCCGACATCGAAGAAGGACTGAACGCGGGCACATGGACAATCGGGTTAGCCATGACAGGCAATTTACTGGGGCTGACAGAAGCAGAATTAAACGCTTGCCCCCAGGACGAACTCGCCGAAAGGCGAAACGCCATTTACGCCCAACTGTATCATGCAGGCGCGCACTTTGTCGTCGACTCCCTGGCAGATTGTTTACCGATTTTTGATGAGATTGATCGCTTGCTCAAAACTGGCGAAAAGCCGTAAGAGAGGTAGGGGAAAAAGGCCTGGCAAATGCCAGGCCTTTATTTTTATATTGGATGAGTGCCTGCGTTATTTACAAACGCTTTCCGGGGAAAACTCTTCGCGCCAGGGGCCGAAGGGGTGCAGAGGAAATTCCAGGTGGGGAGATTGGATCGGGGCCGGGCGGCGAACAAAATCCGTGAGGGGACGCGGCCCCGCGAGGATGTCGCGTTCCACCCGGAGTACGCCATCCGGGGTCGGTTGGATGCGCCAGCGCACGAGCATGATCCGCCCCCGGTCAATTTCCAGCCCCGTGATCCAGCGCGGGTTGGTGCATCCGCCCGTGTTGAAGTAGGCCGGGTTACCATTGACAGGGTACACCGCACGATGGGTATGCCCACAAATCAGGGGGAAATGGTTTTCTGTGACCCAATGGGTGAGGACATCTTCGATTTTGCCGCGCTTTTGGATGTTTTGGGAGGCGCTGGTTGGGTCGTGAATGCCGAGGAGTTGAAAAGGCCGCCACAACTGGCGGACCAGGAATTGGACAAAAGCCTTGAGGTAGATTTCCCAAAAATCGGCCTGGTGCCCGTGCAGGACAAAAAATTCACCACCCGTTTCGGCATGGCGAAAGACCAACCCCTCGTGGACTTCGATGCCGGGGAGGAAGGGTTCGCGTTTGCCGGTCGTTTCGTCGGTGGCCCAATGGAGTTGCTGGGCGACCACCGCAGGATCGGCACGGGTCAGATCGTGATTGCCATAGATCAGGTGCAAGCGCCCTTCCCGGTGAAACCCTTTGAGCAGTTCAAAGATGTTATGATGGGCGGCGTGGATGTCGGCGAAAGAGCGGTTTTTGAGCAGTTCGTCGCCGTCGCCGACTTCGACGTAGGTGTAGCCGTGGGCGTAGTAATGCTGGAGGGCGTGGAGGAAGAGGATTTCGTTGGGGACAAAGTCATCCGCCCAAGAGCTATCTCCCCGATGGGTATCGCTAAAAAAAATCAGGCGGGATTGGTTGTTGAAGGAAAGGCGCGGGGCGGCCTTAAAAATTTCGGTAAGATGATGGAGGGTATTCATAGTCTGTGGCGTTTCTTTTTATCCTAACAGACCAGCTTTATCAATTTGTTAACAGGCGAGTGGGTTGCGCGAACAGATAGTTAAGGGTTTGTAATCTTCTCCCCCCTGGCAGAGGAATTACGCGTTATTCGAGTTTTCCAGGCGTGGTGGCCCGCGACGAATTTGCTCGATGACGTTTTCCTCAGAATCGCCCCATAATCCTTCGATCCACCAGGTAACGCCCGCCTCTTTCCAGGCCCGGAGTTTTTCTTGCCGCTCGACGGGATCAAGCTCCGTCGTTCTCCCGTTCATGACGATCTCAAACGGCGTCGTCAGGGTACGATTTGCTTCCACATACGCTTTGACGGCGCGAATATCTTCCGGGGTCACGTCTTCCGCTTTGCCCTCTGCACTGAGTTTTTCGGGAATTATTCCATCACATTTCAACGTTCTCTGCATCGATTTTTTGCGAGGCCAGAACCCGACGGCCCAAAGGGGAATGCGGGGTTGTTGGACGGGTTTGGGGGGATAGTGCATTTCATCCATCAAGCTCAATTTCAGGCGATAATGTTTCCCTTCATAATCAAATGGTTTGCGCTGATATAACAATGTGAGTATATCAATGGTTTCATCGAGCATCTCCGCCCGCGTCTTTGGATCGGTCACTTCATCGGGAAAGCTCTGCCACCCCATCCAAACAGCGCCCGTTCCCAAGCCCAAAACCAACCGCCCCTCTGAAAGCTGATCTAATGCCAAAGACTCGCTCGCTAACTTCCAGGGACGGCGCAAAGGCACCGGGACAATCATCATCCCCAGGCGAATGTGCCGGGTGTGCATGGCCGCGGCCGCCAGGGCAAGCATGGGGTCCTCGCACCAGATCGCATCGCCCAAAAATATTCCATCCCACCCCGAGTCTTCTGCCATTTGGGCAAACTTGCCAACCAGACGGGTATTGTTATAGGGTAAAGCCAAACCGAAGTTCATTTTTTTCTGCCTTTGAGGGAGAAGTAGTTGTATCACTCACGCAGAGTAGAAAGTTCCGAAGCGTTTACGCCTAAAATAAGAGAGCCTCATTATACCCCTGCACCTAAAATCAAAACCGCATTGCGGGAGCAAGTGA
>JABWBV010000256.1 GCA_013359445.1 Anaerolineales bacterium
GCTGACCCGCCTAAAAAGGCGGAGGAAAAATTCCCCCCTCGCCGGTGGCTCTTTGAGAAAACCTGGTTGGGCTTTTCCTTGCATCACGATCAAGAAGTTGCCCGACGCAGGTTCGTACAACAATTTGGACATCCCCCAATCTATCTCTATCAAGATTTCACAAGTCGCATTTTATGGGTGGGGCCGGTCTAAAGTTCCCCCATTCAACCCTAAACTCGAAAAGGAAAACCACATGCCCACCAAAACCAAAATCCTCGCCATCGCCAACCAAAAGGGCGGTGTCGGCAAAACCACCACCGGCGTCACCCTGGCCGCGGGCCTGGCCTTGCGCGGGTACAAAACCCTGCTCGTGGACCTGGACTCACAAGGCCACGTCTCCCGCGCCTTGAACCTCGCCAAACAAGACATGCTCCGCCGCTGGTTCTACGACGAAGAACCGCTCCTGAAAGTGATCGCCCCAGTGCGGGAAAACTTTTGGGTCCTACAAGGGGACAAAGGCACCGACCGCGTCACCGGGCGCATTCGCGAAGAAAGCTATGGTGAAGAACTCTTTGCCGAAATGCTTCGCACGCAAACGCAACAGGCGAGTTTTGACGTGGTGCTGTTGGATTTAGCCCCCAGTATCAGCAACCTGCAAATCGCCGCCCTGATCGCCGCCCACTACGCCCTCATCCCCACCCGCTTGCGGATGATGGACATTGACGGGGTGCAGGAAATTCTCCGCTCCATCCAACAGCTGACCCGGCACGGGCATCAATTACTTGGCTGGTACATCCTCCCGACCTTCTTCGACCGCACTACAAATGAGACGGTCATGCGGCTCAAAGAACTGGCTGGAGCGTTTGGTAATCGGGTCTGGCCGCCCATTTTGCATGATGTCAAAGTTTCGGAAGCGCCTGGGCGGGGCAAGACCTTGTGGGAATACGCGCCAAAGTGCAACGCCCTCCTGGGCTATGTGAACGGGGGTGGGTTGCGTGTGGGTGGCTATGCCGACACGTTGGAGCGCGTAAGTGCGCTCCTCGAAGGAGCCTGAGATGGGCCGCAAAGACGAATCCTTACCCGCCATCACCTTCGAGGCCGATGCCGTCGTCGCCGAAATCCTGGGCGACGCCAGTCGCCGCCAGGAGGAACTCAAACTCAGCCCGGAAGAACGCAAACTCCTGATCGCCTCCCGGCGAAAGTCTGAGGCGAAGAAAGAAGCCGCCCGGCAGAAAGCGCAGGCCCAACTGGCGAACCGGATGAACGTGTTTCTCCCGCAAGATTTGAAGGCGCAAATCACCGCACAGGCGGAACAATTGCGCGTCCCGGTCTCGCAACTTGTCACCTTTTTTCTGTATGAAATGAGCGCGCAATACGCCCGCGGGGAGGTGGAAATAGACCCCTATCTCCGCCCTTCGCGCAGTCCGCGCTATGACTTCAACCTCCTCCACCCCCGCGACGCCGAACGGGCGCAAAAGTTGACCCCCAAAAACCGAAAAACGCGGAAATAACCCTGGATAAGGGACGCCCCTCCGCCAAATAAGGAGCGTCCTTTGGGTGCGTCCCTGAAAAATCATAGGGACGCCTCAAAGGGACGCTCCTCCGGTTTTATAGGGGCGCACCTTCACCCCATAAAACGGCCTACAAGCCGCGCAACTGCCCCCCTTTGTCTCTTGATAGCCCTTTGCCCCTCTCGCTTGTGTAGCCCGGTTGTAGCCCGCTCTGAGGGCTTCCCGCACTTTTGATTTCTTTCCCCTACAAGGACGCAACATGCTCGATCTTGACAAACTTCTCAACGCCGTAGACCTGCCCCGGCTGGTCGAAAGTTACGGCACAAGGCTCACCCCGCATCGCGGCGGGGAAGAACTGCGGGGCAAGTGCCCGCTGCATGGCGGCGACAACCCCACCGCCTTTGTCATCTTTCGCGACAACCACGCCCAATGGCGCTGGCACTGTTATACCGGCTGTACCCCCGATCATGGCGATGCCCTGGCCTTCTTTATGCAGGCGGAAAACCTGCCCGATTTCAAGGAAGCGGTCCAAGCTCTCGCCGCCCGGGTCGGCTATCCCCTGGCAGACCTCGGCTTCACCCCGGAACACGCCGCCGCGTTGACCACCCGGAAGTTGCGTGCGGAAGTGCTTGACCTCGCCGCCCAATATTACGCCGCGCAACTTTGGTCCCAAGCCGGGGAAGCGGCCTTAGTCTATGCACGCGGACGCGGGTTCACTGATGACACCCTCCGCCTGGCCGGATGGGGCTTCTCGGACGGCGGGCCGGGCTTACGCAAAGCCCTGGAACATACCGGGGCGGATATGACGCTCGCGCGTGAACTCGGCTTAATCCGCACCGATGACAACGACTTCACCGCCAACCAGAACGGGCAGACTGCCTCCCCCTCGGGCTGGCTGATTTACCCGCATCGCCCCTGGCCGGGCACACGCCGGAAAACCTGCCCGGTGTGCGAGACCGAAACCTGGCACGCGCCCAATGGAGACAAAGGGCTGGTCTGTCTCCGCCATCACGCCGTCTTGCCCTCCCTGACCGGCGTGACCTATTTTTCCAGCCGCGCCCTGGCTCCGACAAATCTGAAAGACAAAGCGCGCAACCTGCCCGGCGCACGCCATCTCTACCGGGCAGAAGTCCCCGGCGACCGGAATGTGATCCTCGTCGAAGGCCCCGCCGACGCCGAAAGTTTGCGGCAACTGGGGTTCTCTGCCTGGGCGTTGTGTGGCCTCGGCCATTTACCCGACGAGGAACGCCGCGCCCTGCGCCAACGCCCTGGCGTGTACCTCGCATTGGACGGGGATGAAGCCGGGCAGAAGAAACAGGCCAGCCTCGCCCAAATCCTCGGCCCGTTGACCTTGCTGGTCGCCCCTTTCGCGGCAGGCAAAGACGCCAACGCTTTTTTGCAAGCCGGGGGCACGGCGGCCACGGTGCAGGAAACGCTCAAAGCGGGCACGGTGTGGGTGGAGAATTTGCTGGAACAAGTGATGCAAGTCCCGCCGCACGAACGTCCGGCCTTGACTACGCAGATCGCCCGGCTTTTAGAAGAACTGCCCCCGGCCCTGGCTCCTGGCTATACCCAAACCGCCAGCAAAAAACTCGGCCTCTCCCGGCGCGAATTACAGGCTCTGGTCCATCCCCCTGAACAGAATAATGGGAACCCGATCTTAGCCTCGGTCCGCGACGGCCAACTGTGGTTTTCAGGGGAACCGTTGGGTAACTTCTCGGCGCGCATCACCCATGAACTCGCCCGCGACAACGGCCAGGATTTGCCCGAAGTAAAATATCTCCTCACCGGTCAGTTAGCCAATGGAACCCCGCTCCCCCCCGTCATCGAAGACGCCGAAAAATTTGAGGCCCTGGACTGGATTCCCCGCCACTGGGGGGCGCGGGTCATCTTGTATGGTCCTAAAGGCAAAGCCTATCTGGTCGCCCGTGCCATCCAGGAAGTCTCCTTGCCTGACCTGGTGCAGGAGCGCGTCTTTACCCACACTGGGATACGGATCATCAACCAGGTACGCGGGTATTTGAGTGCCTCAGGTTTCCTGACCGCCGAAGGGCTGGACTCCACGATCCGGGTAGACCTCGATACGAATAACCGTCGCCACTACTCCCTGCCCGCGCCCCCGGAGGGGGAGGCTTTGAAAACCGCCGTCCGCGCGAGTTTGGACTTCCTCAAACTCGGCCCCCTGCACGTGACCGCGCCTTTGTGGGCGGCGATGTATGCCGCGCCCCTGACGGAAATCCGTGCCCTGTACACGGTGCTGTGGGTGTATGGGGCCACGCAAAGCGGCAAATCCACCGTTGCCCATCTCGCCTTAACCCACTTCGGGCCGGGCTTCATCTCCGGGCGGCAGTACCACGCCCCGGAAAACTGGCAGAGCACCTCGAACACGCACGAGTTTGCCATGTTCACCATCAAAGACGCCCCCCTCATCGTTGATGACTACGCCCCGCAGTTTTCCAGTGCGGGGGAATCCCGTGACATGGGCAAGAAAGCGCAGAAGCTCGTCCGGGCGGTGGGCAACCGGGAAGCCCGCGGACGGATGCAGGCGAATATGCATACCCAACAAACCTCCTTGCTCCCGCGCGGGTTGGTGCTTGTCACCGCCGAATTGCCCCTGCCGGGCGAAAGCACCACTGGCCGCATGTTGTATGTTCCAATTGACCGGGGGGATGTCCTCCCTTTTCCCGGCGAACGTACCCGCCCCGCCCTCGATCAGGCCCAGGCCGATGCCGAAGCGGGGCTGTATGCCCATGCCATGTCCGCCTACCTGCGTTGGTTGCTCGCCAATTGGGACCGGGTCACGCCGCGCTTCCTGGCATTGCTGGACGATTCCTTGAAAGTCGCCCGGCAAGCGCACAGTGACTTACCCCACCGTCTGCCCGACTATTACGCCCTACTCGATGCCGCCCAACAAACTGCCTTAACCGCCTTCTATGAAATGGGGGTCATTACCCTCCCCGAAGCGTTGGAGATTCTCCAGGCCAATGGCAAAGCCTTACTCGAAGTGGTGAGCAAACAAAGTGCCCGCATCGCCGCCGAGTCGCCGGTCCGCAAGTTCTTCGAGGCGTTGGACAACCTGCTTGAACGGCAGAAAGTGTATCTTGCCCCCCGGGCCGCCGAGATTAAATTTAGCCCGCCGTTTGGGGCTGATCTCATCGGGTATTACGACCCGGAACCGGAAGCCCCGGTGTATTTGAATGATGCCACCTGTTTACAGCACGTCCGGGCGTATTGGAGCGACTTGGGCGAGAATTTCGATACCACCCAAGATGCGCTCCGGCGGCAGTTTGTCCAGGTGAGCGAGTTGTTGGAGAAAGTCGCCAATGATGGCAAGGTCGCCGTCCTCACCCGCACGCGTGAAGGGCGAAAACGCTTATTACACTTCAGCCTCGCCAAAATTTACAGCCTCTATGGGATCAGTTTACGAAACCTGCCCCATGCAGGCGAAGAGGACGCCGAAGATTAAAAAAAATATTTTCTCATGCGCGCGAGGGTTTCATGGTGTGACGGTGTGACGCGTGAAAAAAGGCTCAAAATGACCCCCTATATCTATCTTGAATCTCAAAATTATTTATTAAAAACGCTATATCTGGGGGGCAAGCCGCGTCACACCTGTGTCACACCCGCGTCACACCCTGCGCCGTTAGGTGTGACGCGCCTTCCTATTCCTGCCCCCTGCTTGTCTTCTGTGTCACACCTAAGCCCTTTAAGTGTGACACCCCGGTGTGACGCGGTGACACCCTATATGTGCTGTTTTTTAAAAATAATTGCGCTCAAAAATCCATATATGGCGGGTCAATTTTCCGCGTCACACCGTCACACCAAGAGAATAGGGTTTTGTTATTTTTTGCATTTTAATCTTTCGCCTGGTTGCCCTTCCTCAGGGCATGTCCTCCAAGAGGTTCCCCCCAACAGACCGGGAAAAGAAAAGCCGCCCCGTCTCTTTCTGCCACCGCGCGTCCGTCTCAGCCCCTATGTCGGCTAGCAGATCGTCTCCGATCTGAGGCTTACAACTTGCCCTTTCAAGAACTTTCACAAAGGCCAATAGTTCCCCAATAGTCTGCCGTTGCCTGCCCTTTACCGCCCCGTTCCCGGATGACCCCTCAAAATAGCCCGCTTTCGCGTTCCCCCCATAGGTGCGCCATTGTCCGCCCAATTGCCCCCCAAAACGGGGCCAAACGTCCCAACCTTAAAACAAAAAAAACAGACTACCCCCTTTTTAAGGGGGTGTGGCTCTATTTATTCCTATATTTCCCATTTTCAAAAGAAGGATTTCCCATGCTCAACTTCTCCCTCTCGAAAAAAACGACTACAGAACAAGCGGCGCATCGCGCAGGCCGTCGTCCTAAAAATGCAGACATGACTGCCGGACAAAGTAAAGCGGAAGCCGCACGTTTGTTGACCATTGGGCTTGCCCCGGATGCCTGGCGTGTGCTGGACTGGTTGTCGGTGGGCGGCGTGATGAGCGTTGCCCAATTGCAACTTTCCCCGCGTACCCTGCGCGGCCTGGCGCAAAACCGGTTGGTGGATCGGGTGCCGTTTCCCACAAAAACCCTCGCGGAAGCCTTTGCTCAGGATGGACTTCCCTACCGGTCGCCCGAGGAAACTCAGTTGTATGTGCTCGGTCCGGTCGGATTGGAAATGCTCAAAACGCGGCATCCCTATCCCCTGCCCACCGGTCACTTGAGTTACACCCTGCCGCGTTTGATGCACGATGTCATTCTGAACGAGATTGTCTTACGGTTGATGACGTATGCTGAAAGCCAGGGGTGGGAGGCGCAATGGTGGGGGACGCATACGGCTAAGTTAATGAATGACGACAAACAAGAAATCCTGGAACCGGATGCCCTGTTGGTGTTGAAACGGGCGGGGCAGGTGCGGGCGTTTTGCGTGGAGTATCACCACCATGAAGATAAGGTGACGCGCGCGGAGATGAAGGTGCTCAAATATCAAAAAGCCTATACCAGCCAGCTGTGGGGCAAAGCCTGGGACCTGGAGACGTTTCCCCTCATCTTGGCCGTCTTCGATCAACGAATTGTCGGCACTGGCTATCAGGAGGCCCTGAAAGCCTCGCACGCCGAGGTGCAGGTTTTGGGCAAACTCTTCAAGGGAGTCATTGAGGGGAACCTGGCGGAATGGGCGGATTTTGTGACCAACACCCGCGTGCCGTTGTTGGAAGCAAGGGGTGGGGGAATTAATTCCCCTGCCGAGGATGGGATGCCGGGAGGTGGGTAGGGGAATATTTTCCCCTACCCGGTTGTGATACGGTTGGCAGGGGAAAAGGTTCCCCTGCCAGCTTTAGCCCATGCAGTGGGGGAAAAAGTTCCCCTGCCAAAGGCACGAGATGGGTGGGGGAACATTTTCCCCCACCAAAGAGCATGTATAATCAGGGAGCCTGTCCCCTTCTGGAAGCCTTCGTTAAATCTATGGGATACAAACTCGTTTCGGGTCAGGCGGTTAGAAAATGAAGCGGGTTTCGTCCCCTGATGAGCACCTTATGACCACCAACAATAATCCCGGCTGTCTCGCCTCGCTCTTCCGCCTGTTCGGAAAAACTCCTAACCCTGCCCGTGCCCCTTTGTCAACTCAAAAGGAAAAACCTGCGACGATCTCGTTGCTAAAGGATGACGAGGTCCTGGCCTCGGATGAGGCTGAAGTCCCTGTCGTAAACCTCCCGTATCGCGTGCGCGACGACTTCCTCTCGCCCACCGAACTCTCTTTCTATCACGTCCTCCGCACTGTGACCGGCAACCGGGCGATCATTTGCCCGAAGGTTGGTTTGGCCGACATCTTTTTCGTGTCACGCCCCAACGAAAATCAGGGCTATCGCAGTCGCATCGTCCAAAAGCATCTGGACTTTCTGCTTTGCGATTCGAAAACTATGCACCCGATCCTGGGCATTGAACTGGACGATGCCAGTCACAACCGTCCCGACCGGCAGGTGCGTGATGAATTTGTGAACAAAACCTTTGAGGTGGCAAATCTTCCCCTGCTCCATTTCCCCGCCAGGCGCAGTTACAACACGCGGGAATTGGCCGAGGCCCTGGAAAAACATCTGGGACCCTTACCTGCACCTTTCGCCGTTGCCGAGCCAGTGCAGGTACTGCCCCAACCGGAAATCTCGCCCAGTGTCCCGCTGTGTCCGAAGTGTGGCGTGCTAATGGTAGTCCGTACCGTTGCCAAAGGACCCCATCAGGGCAAGCAGTTTTATGGGTGCGTGAATTATCCCCGGTGTAGGGAGATGTTGCCGTTGAAAAAGTAACGATAAATTTCAGAGGGAAGAAAGAATCTCTGTTATACTTTTTCCAACAAAAAAACCGAGCCGTGTTCGCACCACGCTCGGTCATGGCCTACACGATTACGGCGTGAGGCGGTTCAATCGTAACATATGAGGGCCGCTCATGCAAAGCGTGGGCGGCCTTTTTGTTTACAGGGAAATTTTTAGCCAAGAAGTTTCCATTCGTTTCCATTAATCGGTATCGGATAGGTAAGTAATGCAGTTAATTGACTGGGATCATTTTCAAGTTGCTGACACTGACCTTCAAACCATCAACGCCAAGTTGAGTGGGAGAGTTCATTTGCGGGTATTGGTCAAGATGCTGGTGCGGATTGTCTTGCAAGCGTACCCCTGGCAAAACCGCACGGACTTAGTGCCATTATTTGATCCGAGAAAAACCTATGCTACAGGGGCACGAGTAGCCATCCCGGTTGCGGATAGCCAAAGACTGCGCCCGGATCACTGGCAGGTGGGAGAGGTACAACGCACAGAACAGGTTGAAAATCCGGTACAGGGGAAATTTCAGGTGGTTTGGTTGGACGTTGAAGGGAAGGTGAGGATGCTTGCAGGGGAGGTCGCTGGTGCAGAGCCGTTTCAGATTTCATTCCCGCCAGAACAAGAAGTTGATTGGGAGAGTTTGGTCAGCACGATTGTGGAGACTTATTCCCCTCGCCTTGTCGAACAAATCAAGCTTGCCATTGATGAAGGGCGTTTACAGGGGTGGATACAAGGGGAGGAGGTCTTTTTAGGGGTTGTGGCGAAGGGCTTAGGGGAGGATGAAGCCTATTATATTGCAGATTTTTTTGCCAGTATAACTGATGATGTTTTTTGGCTGACGACGGCACAGGTCTTGGAGCAGTTGCAAGAACTTGGTTTGTTGACAGAGGTGCCGGAAGAAACGGCCTTATCGGTCTTAAGTAGATTCCTTACCGAAGGCGGCTATCACCATTTAGGGGGAGAGCGGTGGACTACGAAAGAATGGTTGGTGAAGCTGGATCGTGAACTCAAACGCCAGGTGACTGTTCCCAGAATGCGCTCGAAAGTGGCAGAAATGGTTGGGCAGGATGACATTCCAGATTTTGAGCGTTATGAAGATTTTCCTTTGAATGAGGAAGCCAAACAAGCGCTCGAGGAGTTGGGGGAAGATGGAAAGGGGAAAGAAACGCCATCCCCAAAGGAATGGTTGCCACCTTCGATTCCTGTTCCATTGCAAACCTTAACTTACCTCCATATCATGCAAGGGTTCTTCCCGTTAGGAAAACGACTTGCCAAAGCCTTCTCCCCCGGAGAAGATCGGCAGTTGGTACACATACAGGTGGTTGAAGGAGAATATCTGCCTTTTCTTGTATGTCGTGGAGAGGGGGTTTTGAAAGCCCTAAACGCTGAAAAATTCCGCGAGAAATTCCTGTTTGAGATTAACATTCCGGCTGGCACGAAGCTATGGGTGGAGTACCAAACAAGCCATGAATACCGCATCTTCCCACGCCCCTTACCAGAACCGAAGCCGGTTAAATGTAAGCTGGCTTATATGGAAGAGCGAAAGTTAGTGCTTGATGAGACCGAGATTGAGATTTTCTTT
>JABWBV010000820.1 GCA_013359445.1 Anaerolineales bacterium
ATTCTGTCTTTGTCGGGTATTTTGGGGTTAATATCTGCAACCTCTCCAATCTTCACCCATTCCCACCCCTCCGGCAATTCCCCCTCTTTCACGTCCTTATTCGTCAGCCGACCCTCAAACGCCCACTTCAGCACCGCCTGGCGGTACACCTTGAGTTGGGCCTGCGCGGTTTTCAGTTGGGCGATACCATTGTCCAACTGGCTGAACAACTCCTCGATCTTGGCGACGATGCGCTGCTGGGTGGCGAGGGGCGGTAGGGGGATTTTATAGTTTTCTAAAAATTGCTTTGGAACCCGTTTTAATCCGACAGCGCCAGTCATGTTGCCTTCCGCCTCTTTTCTAAATTTTGTCTGTACCAAGAAGTGAAACAGAAATTTATTAGATAGACAATCATGAGTCCTAAAAACATGGAATTCAGAAGATCCAAAACCTAAGCCATTAGCAAGATTGTTCACAATGGCAATTTTACCATTTTCCATACAAGGGGTCACTTTAGCAAATATTACATCTCCATTAATAAACGGAGTATATCCCTTATTCACCTCGGCATATTTTCTTAATTCTGTTAATTGAACTACCCCTGTAACCTCTGCTACTAATTTCATAGGAATGAACTGGACATTGATTTCGGTATCAATATTCTGTTTGTTGGGAATAGCAGGATTCAAAGTAGCTACCTCCCCCAACTTCTTCACCACCCAACCTTCCGGCAATTCATCTTTTCGTATCATATTGATTAACAACAATTTTAATGGTGAGTCCTCCCCCGACCTCGGAGAGGTCGAATATTTGTAGAAACGATCGTCCGCCTCCCCGTACGACCTCGGAGAGGTCGAATATTATCGAGGTTATTATGGGGCAATTCTACAAATATTCGACCTCTCCGAGGTCGTTCCACCCGTCACGCCGCCACATCTTCATTTAATTCCCGCAACACTGCCTCCGCCTGATCCCCGAACAACTGCCACATCTTGCCCCGTCCGCCTTTGGCATCGAACGGGGCATAATCCAGGTCGTCTTCCGCGATGGAGACCGAGGCGGCGATATGGTCGCGGATCATGCGCAGCCATTCCATTTGCGCTTCGCTGAATTTGAGGGCGCCGGCTTGTTTGCGGAACACCCAGTCCTGGAAGTTGCGCCGCACCCGTTCGTCGTAGGGTTCCAGCGCGGCGTCTATGCCCGAGGCCCGGCGCAGCAGGCTGACGAGGGCGATGAGTTCGGATTTGGGTTGTGCTTTGCCGGGCAGGTTATCCAGTTCGGCGTAGGCTTCGTACACGCGGTAAGGGGCCAAATGGGGCCGGTGGCGTTTGAGGTGGTCGAGTATTTCCTTTACCATGAGGTAGGTCCAGTGCCGTTGGGCATGGGGCTGGGCGTAAAAGACGCGGAAGGCGGCGATCTCGTCGCGGTGCTCGGCGATATAGTCTTGAAAGCCTTGCACCAGGTCGGTTCCGCGCGCGCCGCTGGAGGTGTCCCAGCCGGCGTGGCGCAGTTCGTCGAGGTTGACGGTGTCGATCAGTTGTTCGTGTACACGGCGCACGTTGTCGATGTATTC
>JABWBV010000257.1 GCA_013359445.1 Anaerolineales bacterium
CCCCTTCCGTTTATACGCCCACCGCCGAAAGACAAATCCCGCAAAAATAAAGCTGACCAAAGCAGACAAAAAAGGAAGCACAGTATTGATGAAAGTCATAAAAAACTCCTTCAACTAGAAATTCACCCAACCCACCGCAATCGCAATCGTAAAAACTAACATGCTCACGATTAAAACAGACAGAACTGTAATGACCACGGGAATAAGTTTTTCGTAAAGGGGAGGAAACCGCCGATCAGTTGGTTTCATTTCTGAGGGTTTGGGCATGGGATAGAGAACATTTATATTCGCATATCAGAATGGACGAAAGTTTAGCCCCTAACCCTCGGATAGAAAACATAAGTTTTAATAAGTTTTTGCCTGTCATTTGTCCCCAAAAATTCAGGACATGAGGACAAAATGACCCTCTCATGCTTTTTTTGAGAAACCCTTTTCTGGAGTGAGTGATTCCTCGAGGAGGATACCAGCACCAAGTTAAATAACTCATATTACGCGCAGACTCGGTGCGACGCAGGCGCAACACGCACTTGACCCAAGAAAAAAGCCAGGATTAAGCCTTCGAAGCCGGGATAAAAATTACACGGAAGTGCGTCGCACCTAACCTCCGTTAAATAAAAAGCCCCCACCAGGGTGAGGGGGGCACCCTGATAGGGACACTTTTATTATCGCGCTAAATGAGAAAAAGTCAACAACCAGGAGTATACTTTAATAAATCCCCCTTCAGGAGTTTCCCCTTGACCACACACCCCTCCCCTCGCGTTATCCGTGCCCCGCACGGCACCCACCTCTCCTGCAAAGGCTGGCTCCAAGAAGCCGCTATGCGAATGCTCATGAACAACCTCGACCCTGCCGTGGCCGAAATGCCCGACCAACTCATCGTCTACGGCGGCAGTGGACGCGCCGCCCGAAATTGGGAAGCCTTCGACGCCATCCTTGCCACCCTCCAAACCCTCGAAAACGACGAAACCCTCCTCGTCCAATCGGGCAAACCCGTCGTCGTCTTCCGCACCCACCCCGACGCCCCCCGCGTCCTCATCGCCAACTCCAACCTCGTCCCCCATTGGGCCACCCAACAACATTTTGACGCCCTCGCCGCGCAAGGCCTGATCATGTACGGCCAAATGACCGCCGGAAGCTGGATTTACATCGGCACACAGGGCATCCTGCAAGGCACCTACGAAACCCTCGGCTCGCTCGCCCAACAAAAGGGCTGGGGCACGCTTAAAGGCAAATGGGTCCTCACTGCCGGGCTGGGAGGCATGGGAGGCGCGCAACCCCTCGCGGTCACGATGAACGAGGGCGTTTGTCTGATCGTCGAAGTGGACCCCGCGCGTGCCCGTCGCCGCCTCGACATCGGGTACGTGGATGTGCTCGTGGAAGATATTGAAGAAGCCATGACCCTTGTCGAGGACGCCGTGGCCCAACAGATTCCCAAATCCATCGGTCTGATTGGCAACGCCGCCGATGTCTTCCCCTACCTGGCCGCGCGGGGAATCACCCCCGACGTGGTCACCGACCAAACCTCTGCCCACGACCCGCTTGCCTACTATCCCCACAACATGAGCCTGCAAGAAGCCTGGGAACTCCGCGACCGCGACCCCGCCGAATTCACCCGCCGCTCGATGCAATCCATGGCCCGCCACGTGGAGGCCATGCTCGCCTTCCAACAACAAGGCGCGGAAGTGTTTGACTACGGCAACAACCTCCGCCAGCGCGCCTTTGACGCGGGCGTGAAAAACGCCTTCGATTACCCCGGCTTCGTCCCCGCCTACATCCGTCCGCTGTTTTGCCTGGGGAAAGGCCCGTTCCGCTGGGTGGCCCTCTCCGGCGACCCCGAAGACATCTACCGCACCGACGAAGCCGTCATGGAACTCTTCCCTGAAGATGAACACCTGCACCGCTGGCTGAAAATGGCCCGCGAAAAAATCCCCTTCCAGGGTTTGCCTGCGCGCATTTGTTGGTTGGGCTACGGAGAACGCGCCCGCGCGGGGTTAAAGTTTAACGAACTGGTGGCGAAAGGCATCGTCAAAGCCCCCATCGTCATCGGGCGCGACCACCTCGACGCGGGGTCCGTGGCCAGTCCCAATCGCGAAACCGAAGGAATGCTAGACGGCACCGACGCCGTGTCCGACTGGCCGATTCTGAACGCGCTCATCAACGCCGTGGGAGGCGCGACGTGGGTCAGTTTCCATCATGGTGGCGGTGTGGGGATCGGGTACAGCCAACACGCGGGGCAGGTCATCGTCGCCGATGGCACGCCCGAGGCCGCAAAACGCCTGGAACGGGTGCTCACGACCGACCCCGGGATGGGCGTGGTTCGCCATGCCGATGCCGGGTATCCCGAAGCGGTAGAAGCGGCGAAACGTTCAGGGATTCGAATGCCTATGCTTGGTTAACCCTCCCCCAAACAGACGGGCCTTTGCAACTAGCCGATTGAATAGAACTCAGTAAAATTATCCATCATCCACGCACGGTAACTGCATCGGAATCTTCTACTTTGGCGAGAAATTACAAGTAATTTTGGAGCGTTTTATCGTTAATCTGATGGACACTACTTTTCTTCAAAACCAAATTGACGCTGTCACCGCCTGGCGGCTCGAATACCAATGGCTGGCGGATTTCGGCATGAATGTCGAAAAAGCCATCAACTTTGGGTGCGAGCCAACGGGCAAATCTTTGGGATTAATGTGGACCGTTGGCGCCGAAAAAATGTTGGGGCTGGACCCCTCCGAACGGGTTGTCCACCAGGAAGAAAGCGCCCTCTCACGCATTCAACGAGACATGCGCGCCTACTGGGACTTTTTGCACAAATCCCCTGACGTGACAGACGCAGACACCACCTGGTGGAACGAGGAAGTCCCCGACTTCTTTAAACAAGAACTGACCAAACCCGATCATTTTATTGACTATATCGTTCGTGACTACACGAAGTTTGTCAACATTCCATCCAACTATTTTGATCTGGCTTTTTGCGACTTTGTCCTTCACAAAATCCGGTGGGACAAAACACGCCAAGACCCCCCGCAAGAAACCCGCTTTTTGATCAGCCAAATGGCCCGTCTCGTCCGGCCCGGTGGCATGGTCGCCGCCTTTGAATGGGCACAAACCGGAGTTCACGACCGGCTCGACTTTCGCCGCATCTTCGAAACTTCCGGGGCCAATCTGAATGTCCTGCACCTACGCGAAGAACGCGTCGAAAGCTGGCGCGGCAAAGGATACGCCATCGCCATCATTTGTGAGAAGAAATAACCCTCACCAACCCTTTCACCCCAAAGGAAACCCTATGTCCCTCCCTCCCCTTCCCGACTACCCCTCCCCGCCGCCCAAAAAACAAGGCCCTGGCCTCCTGCTATGGCTCATCATCCCCCTGGTGCTGGGTTTGTTACTCGCGCCCCTGGCCGTGCCAACACCCGAAAAGCCCGCCGTTGGCCTCATCCGCCTCGAAACCGACATCTGGTATCTCAGCGCCTGGCTGGTCAAACAAGAAATCGCTGAAGCCCGGGCCAATGATCGGGTCAAAGCCATCGTCCTCATCATCGACAGTCCCGGGGGAGAAGTCGCCCCCACGCAGGACATGTTCCTCGAAGTGCTCTCCCTGCGCGAAGAAATGCCCGTCGTCGGAAGCATCAACGGCATCGCGGCCTCTGGCGGATACTACCTCGTCCTGGCCACCGACCCCATTTACGCCAAACCCTCTTCCACCATCGGCAATATTGGCGTTTGGGGCTTTGCCCCCACCGAAATCGGCGTCACTGAGGCCGTGTTAGCCTCCGGGCCTTTCAAACTCACCGCCAGCAACCCCGAACAATTTCTCCGTGAAATCGAAGGCATCAAACAAGAATTCATCGGCACCGCTGAACTCATGCGCGGCGACCGCCTCACCATCCCCGGCACCGACATCAGTCAGGGCCTCGCCTACCCTGGACGTCTCGCTTTGCAATACGGCCTGATCGACCAACTCGCCAGCGAAGCCGACGCCGTCGCCGAAGCCGCCCGCCAGGCAGGGATAGATGACTACGACATCCTCGACCTCGAAGAAATCGTTGTAGACCGCCTCCTGGCTGAAGAAGCCGCCAACGGAGCCGCGGGGTCCCTCCCCGAACTCGCCCTCCCCGCGGAAATCGCCCCCGTTTCCGGCCCCAACCCCCTGGCCTGGTTATTCCAACCCTGGGTGGGCGCCGCCGACCCCCTCACCGGGCAACGCACCCTCCCCCCTGGCATCTACCTGCTTTATGACGTGAGCTTTGCAACCCAAAATGGAGGGGAAAAATGAACACGCGTACCAAACTTCTCCTTGCCGCCATTCTCTTTCTACTCCCCTTCGCCCTCCGATGGGCCTGGTTCAACCGCCCGATGGGGGAATACACCCCCCCGGAAATTCCCCAACTCGATCAGGTCACCGTCACCGTCTCGGAAACCAATTTTGAACCCATCCAAGACCGCCCCCAACCGGGCAATGGACGTGTCGTCGCCGATCTAACCCACTTCAACAACCTTCTCACCGACGACCTCACCCCTCTCAGCGAACGCCTCGCCGCGCGCGGGGTTGAACTCGAACTGCTCAACGACTTCACCGCCCTCGAAAGCACCCTGCGCGGCGCCACCGCCTTTGTCATCGCCGCGCCCACCTATCCTTTTGACGCCTACGAGCGCGGCGTCATTGAAGCCTTCGTCAAAGATGGCGGAAAACTACTCCTCATCGCCGACCCCACCCGGCAAGTTCCCATTCCCGAAGAAGAACTCCTCTTCAACCCCTTCGCCGTCTTCTTCCCCGAAAGCGCCGTCCCCGTCATCAATAGCCTCTCCTCCGCGTTTGGCCTGATTTACTTTGATGACTACCTTTACGACCTCGCCAGCACCGAAGGCAACTACCGCAACGTGCGGTACGCCGACCTCGCCTCCAGCCCGCTCACCGCCAACGTAGATGAACTCGTCCTGTTCGCCGCCCACTCCCTGCGCGGAGGCACCCCCCTCCTAACCGGAACCGAAGACGTCCTCTCCAACAAACGCACCGGAGAAACAACCCTCTCCCCCGCAATGCTTGCCACCGAAGGAAACGTGGTCGCACTGGGTGATCTCACCCTCCTCACCGCCCCCTACCACACCGTCGCCGGAAACGATCAATTCCTCTCCAACCTTTCGGATTGGCTCGTCGAAGATGGCAGAACCTGGAATCTCGCTGACTTCCCCTACTTATTCGACGACACCGTCACCTACGTTCAACTCAAACAGGCCGATGTGGACCCACGGCTACTCGTCTTCGGGAGCACACTCCAGGCCACTCTGGGAGAAGCAGACATTCAACTGACCGCCAGCAACATCCTCTCCCCCACCCAAGACGCGGTCCTCGCGGGCACCTACCTCGAACACGAACTCCTCACGAACATCCTTCATTCTGCCGGAGTGACCATCACCCTCACCTTCTCCGAAACCGAAGAGGACACCGCCCCCACCCTGGCCGATCTGCAAGAAGGCAAACTCTCCATAACCGGGCTGGGCACGCTAGACATTCAGGGCACCACACTCTACCTCGAATACCCCATCGGCACCGATGAAACCGGCGTCGTCGTCCTTGTTCGAGACGAAGCCGACCTCACCACCGCCCTGGAAAACCTGATCTTTGGCTTACCCACCGGATGTTTGGAACACGGCCCCCTGATCATCTGCTCCACCGGCGAGGTCAACGGGGCACCGCCTTCTTCCGGCGGGTCGAACGGTCCAGAGGAGGAATTTGGTTACCCACCTCCGGATGAAGGAGGCAATGGCCCAGCCGCCGATGCCCCTAGCATTTTCATTCTCGCGCTGGACACCGGCCCAGACGGGGTGCTGACCAGTGCATATGATTTGCAGTTTTACCTTGGCTCCATCTACAACGTCACAGTCTGGAGCCTAGAAGGGCAGGGCATCCCGGTCGAAGCAGATGTCAGTGGGTACGATCTCTACATCATCGATGCCGGAGATTATGCGTTTGACCTCCCTACCTACGAGAGCCTGGAAGCCCTCGGCAATATCAACGCCCCAACCTGGCTCATGGGAGCGCAACCACTTTTTGCAAGCGATACAGAACCCCTTATCGAGGTCGAAATCGCCAATCTTGATCACCCCATCGTGGCAGGTCTCACGGAAACCCTGATTCCCCTCAGTGAGTCCTTGAGCGGCGTCCCCGAACAGCTCTTCCGCCCCGAAGATTTTTCTGACACGGACGGGACTACTGCCATCGTGCTTACCCGCGGACCGGGAAACGCCACCCCTGGCGGGCCAGTGCTCTTTGCCGGGGACGATGGTCTTTCGCCCCGCACGGTCATCGCCGCCCTGGCATATTACCGTCTCCCCTTTGACGTGCAGGAAACGCTGGCACTCAACATTGTAGGCTGGTTGTTGGGCGAGGGGTAATGCCCTTTTTAATAAAAAAGATGGGCGGGCGCTGGACAGCGCCCGCCCATCTTTTTTTGTCGATTTGTAAATACTCAGGGTCGAAATTAGGGTTATGCCCCGTATTTGTTCATGCGGAGGGCGTGCGCCAAGGCCAGGGACATTGCTTCTTGGGCGAGGAACGTCCCCAAGCCCCCACGCGCACAGGCGCGCTCGCCGTATGACACTTGCAAATCCGGGCGGTGGGAGGCAGGCGCCCAAAGCAGGAAGGGAACCGGGTGCCATGAATGGGCGCGAAGTTTGGCGGGGGTGGAATGATCGCCTGTGACCATTAACACGTCTGGTTTTAGATCGAGCAGGGCGGGCAGAGCTTCATCCACCCCTTCGATCACTTTCACTTTTCCGGCAAAGTTGCCATCTTCGCCCATACTATCGGTCTTTTTGATATGGATGAAGATGAAATCGTAATCGTTCCAAATCCGGGCGACCGCGGCAAATTCATCCGCCGGGGTCTCGCCTTCAAAGTCAATGACATCCATCCCGACTAGTTGGGCAACGCCTTTATACATGGGATAGACGGCAACGCACGCGGCGCGCAACCCGTACACATCCTGGTAGGAAGGTAAGCCCGGATCGGTGGCGAACCCGCGCAGGGTGACGCCGTTGGCTTTGGGTTCGTCGGCCAGTACGCGTTGGACTTCGGCTACCCACTGGTTGAAGAGTTGTGCGGCGCGTTCGGAGGGGGTACGATGGGCAACTACGGGAAGGGGGGCTTTGCCCGTCGCCTGGGGATCGGTGTCCGCGAGGTCCGCTTCCAGCCCTTCGCCGCGAAACACGACGGCGAAGCGATATTCTTTGACGTGTTTGACTTCGATGTCTACGCCGGGGATTTTGATCGTTTTCATTTTTTCGACGACCGGGAGGGCTTCCGCGGTGGAAATACGCCCTGCGCGGCGGTCGGAGATCAAGCCGTTTCCGTCGAGGGTGCAAAAATTCCCGCGCGCGGCCACGTCCCCGCGGCGGATTTCCAGCCCCACGCCAACGGATTCGAGCACACCCCGCCCGATGTCGTACACGAGCGGATCGTAGCCGAACAACGCGAGGTGGGCCGGGCCAGAGCCAGGGGTCACGCCCGGGCGGATGGGAATGGTTTGCCCCAGACAGCCTTCCGCGGCGAGGGCATCGAGGTGGGGGGTGGCGGCGGTTTCCAGTTCGGTTAACCCGTCGCGTTCAAGTGGAAGCCCCCCAAGGCCATCCATCACCAGCAAAACAATTTTGCTGGATTGATTGTTCAAGAGAGGGGTGAGATATTCGTAAGGCATAGTAATTTCCTTTGCAAGAAAAACGTCTCCCAGGATGGGTATCCGGGGAGACGTTTTTATTATGCAAACATATTGTTTTTATCGAACAGCACGTTCGGTATCTTTATCAAAGATGTGCATGTTTTCCATGTTGAAAACAAGCTTGACATCGTCGCCCATGTGGAATTTAGAGCGAGGATCGATGCGGGCGTTGAAGGCGTGCGAGCCATTGGTCAGGTAGGCGATGATTTCATTGCCCATGACTTCGGTTACGTCCACTTTGCCGGCTACTTCGGAGGGGACGATGCCGGGGGGAGTGAAGAGGGGGTTGTGAATGTCTTCGGGGCGAATGCCAAAGACGACATCTTTTCCGACATATGCCTGATAGGGGGCGGCCCGGTCGGCGGGGATGTTGGCGGTGAAGGAGCCACAATCGACGACTAATTTGCCGTCGCCTTTGACGATTTTGGCTTGGAAGAAGTTCATGGCGGGGGAGCCGATGAACCCGGCGACAAAGAGGTTGTCGGGGCGTTCGTACAGGTGGAGGGGGGAGTCAACCTGTTGGAGGACGCCTTTGTTCATGACGGCGATGCGGGAGGCCATTGTCATCGCTTCGACCTGGTCGTGAGTGACGTAGACGAAGGTGGTTTGGAGTTGTTGGTGGAGGCGGCTGAGGTTGGCGCGGGTTTCTACGCGGAGTTTGGCGTCCAGGTTGGAGAGGGGTTCGTCCAACAGGAAGACTTTGGGTTCGCGGACAATCGCGCGGCCCAGCGCCACACGTTGGCGCTGACCCCCGGAGAGTTGTTTGGGTTTGCGATCCAGCAAGTCGCCGAGGCCGAGGATGCCGGCGGCTTCTTTGACGCGCCGTTCAATTTCTGCTTTAGGGGTTTTGCGAAGTTTGAGGCCAAAGGCCATGTTATCGCGGACGCTCATGTGAGGGTAGAGCGCATACGATTGGAAGACCATGGCAATGTCTCGATCTTTGGGGGCAACATCGTTGACGACGTTGTCACCGATCAAAATGCGGCCACCGGAAATATCTTCCAGCCCGGCAAGGCAACGCAGGGCGGTGGATTTGCCACAACCTGACGGCCCAACCAGGACCAAAAATTCTTTGTCTTCAATGTGCATGTTGATACCATGCAAAGCGGTGAAATCACCATATTTTTTTACAACACTATCAAATGTTACGCTGGACATGAGCCGACTCCTTGTAGGGAAAGATATAGTTGGGGGGATTATAGTCAGGTTTATATGCTTTTGCAAGCCATTGGTCATACGAAAACTGGGCTTTATGAATGTCGCGAAACCACCCGGAGACGACGAGCGATTGAATTCGCCACTACTACCGGAATCTGTGATCTACTGAAATTGGCTCTTTGGGATTTGCCGGGGTTAATCCCAAAGACCCCTGAAATTTGTTTACAGGTTGTTGGCTTTTTCAGATAAAATACCGCACCGTATGTACTGGTTTCGGGAATCTTCTTTTGCAATTTTGGTCTGGTTGGTGGTTGCTCTGTTTTGGGGCACGGGCGGCTGGTTGGCCGTGGCATCTACGTTTAAGCTCGAAAAAGGTGAGAATCTTTTTCTGGGGTTTGGCGTTGGCCTGGTGGGGTATTTGTGGTTTGTGAATGTGTTGGGGCGTTGGACCGGGCCTGATGTGGCGTTTAT
>JABWBV010000258.1 GCA_013359445.1 Anaerolineales bacterium
AGACCATTTGAAACTGTACCACGAGATGGTACTCATCCGCCGCATTGAAGAGCGCGCTGCAGAACTTTACCAGCAAGGTAAAATCGGCGGCTTTTTGCACCTGTACATCGGGCAGGAAGCCGTGAGCACCGGCCTGATCGCCGCCCGCAAACCCCAAGACCGCGTCATCACCGCCTACCGCGACCACGGCGTTGCCATCAACTGCGGCCTGACCGCCAATGAGGTAATGGCCGAACTGCTCGGTAAAGTTACCGGTTGTTCGCAGGGCAAAGGCGGTTCTATGCACATGGCCGATGTGAACAAAAATTTTTGGGGCGGGCACGCCATTGTGGGTGCGCACCTGCCCATTGCCGCCGGGTTTGCACTCGGTGACCAGTATGCAAAAAATGACAGCGTCACCATTTGTATGTTTGGCGATGGGGCGACAAACATCGGCTTTTTCCACGAGGCGGTGAACCTGTCCAAAGTGTGGAAATTGCCCGTGCTGTGGGTGTGCGAAAACAACCAGTACGGGATGGGCACCGCGGTCGAACGGGCGTCTGCCGTCTCCGACATGGTGCAAAAGTTCAGCGGGTATGCCATCCCCGGTGTCCAGGTGGACGGCATGGATGTCATGGCCGTGTACGAAGCCTCACAAAAAGCCCTCGAACACATCCGCGCGGGCAACGGCCCCTACTTCCTGGAAATCATCACCTACCGCTTCCGCGGCCACTCGATGGGCGACCCCGAACGGTACCGCGAAAAGAGCGAAATCGAAAAATGGCAGGAAGACGATCCCATCGGCAAATACCAGAAATATTTGATCGAAAATGGCATTGCCACCGGGGAAGAAATTGCCCAGACCGAACACGAAGCCAATGCCGAAGCCGATGCATCCGTTCGCTATGCAGAAGAAAGCGAAGAACCTAAACCTGAAGCGTTGTTTGAACATATTTACGCAGACTAAAACGTGATGCGTGAAACGTGACTTGTGAAGAATTTTTTCACGAGTCACGAATCACGCATCACGCCTCACGGAGTAATTCAATGGCAAAACCAATCACCGTACGCGAAGCCATCTCGCAAGCATTGATGGAAGAAATGGAACGCGATGAACGCGTGTTCCTGTTGGGGGAAGAAATTGGCGTGTGGGGCGGCACCTATGCCGTCACCCGCGGTTTTTATGACAAATTTGGCCCCGAGCGGGTCCGCGACACCCCCATTGCCGAAGCCGCCATCGTCGGCGCGGCGATTGGGGCGGCGATGGTCGGGCAACGGCCCGTCGCGGAACTGATGACGATCAACTTCGCCTTCACCGCGATGGATCACATCGTCAACGAAATGGCGAAACTCCGCTACATGTTCGGCGGGCAGTTCAAAATTCCGATGGTCATCCGCACCGTCGGTGGCGGCGGACGCCAACTGGGGGCCACCCACTCGCAGGTGCCCGATGCCGTCTTCGCCCACTTCCCCGGCCTCAAAGTCGTCGCCCCCGGCACCCCCGCCGATGCGAAAGGTCTGCTCAAAGCCGCCATCCGCTCCGATGACCCGATCTTCTTCATCGAAAACGCCCTGCTCTACCAGTGGCGCGGCGAAGTGCCCGAAGGCGATTACACCGTCGAAATCGGCAAATCCAAAGTCCAACGCCCCGGCAAACACGTCACCGTCGTCTCGTACTCCCGCGGCCTCCAACTTTCCATGCAAGCCGCCGACGAACTCGCCAAAGAAGGCATCGAAATCGAAGTGGTGGACCTCCGCACCCTACGCCCGCTCGACATGGGGCCGATCATCGAATCCTTCAAAAAGACCAACCGTGCCGTCATCGTCGAAGAAGGCTGGAAATCCTTCGGCGTCGGCTCCGAAATCGCCACCCGCATCTACGAAGAAGCCTTCGACTACGTGGACGCCCCCATCAAACGGGTCGCCCAAACCGAAGTCCCCCTCCCCTACAACCGCACCCTCGAACAGTCGGCTTTGCCCCAAGTCCCCGACATCGTCAAAGCCGTCAAGGAGGTTTTGTAATGGCCGAAACCGTTACCATGCCCAAACTCGGCTTTGACATGGCCGAAGGGGTGCTGGTTCGCTGGGTCGTTTCCCTCGGCGGACACATCAACCGCGGCGAAGTCCTCGCCGAAATCGAAACTGACAAAGCCACCGTCGAGGTCGAATCCTCTCACACCGGCACCATCCTACAATTTCTCGTCTCCGAAGGGGACATTGTCCCCGTCAACGCGGCGATTGCGATTGTGGGTGCGGAAGGTGAAAAAGTAGAGGCCCCGGCGGACAGCCCCGCCCCGAAAAAAGAGGCGGCGCCCGAGGCCGTAGCCACGCCCGCGCAGGAATCTACCCCGGTTTCCGCGGGGGAAGCGGACAACGAAAGTGGTGCGTTCCCCGAAGGAACGACGCTCCCCGACGGCGTCCGCGCCTCGCCTGTCGCCCGGAACATCGCCCGTGAAAAAGGCATTGATCTCCGCAAAGTGAAAGGCACCGGCCCCCACGGACGCATCATCAAAAAAGACGTGGAAAGCTACACCCCCGCGCCAGTCGCCGCCCCTGCTCCCGCGCCCCTTTTCTCCCCCGCTCCCACGCCGGTTGCCGTTACCGCCACCGATACGACCATCCCGCTCACCAAACTGCGCCAGGCCATCGCCCGCCGGATGACCGAGTCCAAACAGTATTTTCCGCACTTTTACGTGTCCTACGAATACAACCTGGACAAACTGATGGCCGTCCGCGAACAGGCCAACGCCGCCCTCGCCGACCGGGGTGTGAAACTGTCCGTCAACGACTTCATCCTCAAAGCCGTGGCGCTGACCCTGCGCGATTTCCCGAACCTGAACGCCTCGCTGGGCAGTAACGAAATCGTCCGGCACGGGCACTACAACATCGGGGTCGCCGTCGCCGTGGACGCGGGCCTGCTCACCGTCGTGGTGAAAGACGCCGATCAGAAATCCCTCAGCCAGATTGCGACCGAGGTGAAAGCGATGTCCGCCCGCGCCCGCGAGGGCAAAGTCAAGCCTGAAGACGTGGACGGTTCGACCTTCACGACTAGCAACCTGGGCATGTACGGCGTGGACGACTTCATCGCCATCATCAACCCGCCCGAAGCGGCCATTCTCGCCATCGGCGGCGCGGCCCAAGTCCCCGTCGTGAAAGACGGTCAACTCGCCATCGGCTGGCGCATGAAAGCGACGATCTCCGCCGACCATCGTGTGACCGATGGCGCGGAAGCGGCGAAGTTTATGCAGGCGTTGGCGAAGGGGTTGGAGGAGCCGTTGAGGTTGATGGTGTAGGGGAGCGTATAGCGTAGAACGTAGAACGATTGTTGAGTGCGTCGTGCCGGGGGGGGGGTGCGACGCATTCCTCAACAACCATATCACCTAAATTCATCACAGAATCTGTTCGTAGTAGGCACTTCAGTGCCTGGCTTTGGGGGCTGAAGCCCTACTACGAACCAAAATTGTGATCTACTGAAATTTTTTTGGAGCTTTGACTATGCACACCTTCCGTCTCTCTCTTTTGCTCGCTGTATTGTTCAGTTTCTTGACAGCCTGTAGCACAAGCCGCGCGGGGATTACGCCGCCTACACTCACACAACCTTCTGTCGAAAACCTTCCATCTGAATCTCTACCCCCAACAGGAACCCTGCCCTCCTCCACCAACACCCCAGAACCAACTGCCACACAAACGCCCCCCCCCACAGATACCCCAGAACCATCACCTACACCTTCGCCGACATCTATTCCCGCCGAAATTGAGGGGCAAACCTGGCTCGTCTATCTCGACCAGGGGTGTGATGGGAGTTATGAGACTACCTACTTTTTCTATTTCGATCCCAATGGGCAATTCAAATGGATACAATCCGGCCCGTACGATATGTCCACGCTCCCATATGGAGGAACATGGACACGGAACGACGAGCAATTGACCCTTGTTCTTGCTCAGAACGGCTTCACTACGGAATTTGATCTGGTTGGGGCCGAACTGATTGATAACGCGGGCGTGGAAAACCGCTGCCGATTAGGTCACTGGCTTATGCCGGGGCAAAATTATCCCGCAGGACGTACCTCCCACCAATCGGCCTTGTTAGAGAGTGGTCTAGTCGTGATCGTGGGAGGTTACCAGCCCCTCTATGCCGGTCAAACAGAAAACCCCTCCGAGTTGGTTTCTATTTACGATCCTACCAGTGGAATCTGGCAGGATGTTGGCACACTCACGCCTCCGCAATTCAGTCATAGCGTGATCGTCTTACCCGAGCAACGCGTCTTGGTAGTAGGCAGTTGGGACGAAAACAGCCATGTGGCCGGAATCACTGAAATCAGGGTAAATGGTGCAAGCCAGGCGGATATCACCAGGGTTGGAGCCTTGCCTACGGGGTATGGCACCGGCGCGAATTCTGCCACTCTACTCACCGATGGCCGCTTGTTGATTGCAGGTGGGTATTCGACCCAGGAGGAGGCCGCGCTAGATAGTAGCCTGATCTATGATCCTACCGACCAATCAATAACGCCTGTCGCCAGGATGAATATGCCTCGGAACGATCATGCGGCGGTCTTGCTGGAGGATGGCCGCGTGCTGGTCATCGGGGGCAATGCGGAAAGCGCCACAGCGGAAATTTATGAGCCCGAAACAAATACCTGGACTCTAACAGGTGAGATGACTGCGGTGCGTGCTTATCCCGACGCGGTGAAATTGCCCGATGGACGGGTGTTTGTGACGGGGGGGATTCGCCAAGAGACGTATGCTAACGTAATTTTAGCGGAAGTTACTCCCACTGAAATTTATGATCCGGTAACCAACGCCTGGCAACCAGTTGCCCCAGCCTTGAGTGACAAGTTTGCACAGAATATTCTGCTATTGGCAGATGGGCGGGTGTTGGTGTTCGACGGCTTTGATCGGACAGGGGCGGAATACCAAACAACTACCCAAGTAGAAATTTATGATCCCATCGCAGATAGCTGGACAATAGTCGCATCCATGCCTGTTGCGGCGTATTACCACACAGCTCATATCCTGGTGGATGGCTCAGTCATCGTCATTGGTGGCGGTCACTTTTCTGCACCTTTGCCTGTTGTGCAACGCTACGATCCTGTGACCGATACCTGGACTATAGTACCGTAAGTTAGGAACGACATGAAACCGCTCTCCATTCTCAGCCTCCTCCTCCTCCTTGTAACCCTCACCAGTGTCAGCCGCGTCTTGGCTGAATCCGAACCCAACGACACCTTCGGCACCGCCGACCCAATTGCCATCGGGTACGCCAGTGGGGAGATCAACGCCACCCTCACGAGCGATGACAACGATTACTTTGTCTTCACTGCCGTAGCTGGGCGTACCTATGTGATCCAAACCTACAATATCCAGGGAACTTTTGAATCCCATGCAACCGGCTTGTGGCTTTATAACAACAGTGGTACCGAAATCGCGAACGATCGATATGGTAGTAATGGGACAGGGAATGCAGATGCCCGGATTACATATACGTTCAGCACCAGCGGCAACTATTATGTCAGGGTAAAAGACTCCATTTGGGATACTAATTGGACAGGCACCTACGCCCTTCGTATCCTTCCAAAATACAACGAGCCGGGGGCAGGTTGGGATGCCAGCAATGACGATGAACCCAATGATGCCCTCCCTATTGCCAATCTTCTCGAAACCAGTTGGATCCGCGCCCAAACCCATCAACTCTTTCCCCATCAAAATTTTGTGACGAATGATACTGATTACGATTGGTATTACTTTACTACCCCATCGAACCGAACCTATGTTATTGAGACCTTTAATATCCAGGGGGCATTCCAATCCCATGCAACCGGCTTGTGGCTCTACAATGACACAGGAAGCGAAATCGCGAATGACCGTTATGGGAGTAATGGCACCGGCACAGCAGACGCACGCATCGTTCAAACTTTTACCACGGGTGGAACCTACTTCATCAAAGTAAAAAATCCGATTTGGGATACAGTATGGACGGGAACCTACTCCATCCGGCTCTTACCCAAATACGGCGAACCAGGGGATAGCTGGGATTTGGATAACGATTTTGAGCCCAACGATGCACTCGAAATCGCAAGCACCTTACATGTTGGGCCAGAATACGCACAAACGCACCAACTCGCTTCCCATGCAGGTTATGTAACCAATGATTCAGATCACGATTATTACCATTTCACCATCGCTACCCCGGGAATTTATAACATCGAAACCTTTGGCATTACCGCAAACGGACGCGCGACCGGGCTTTGGTTATACAACGAATCGGGATCAGAATTGTCCAATGACCGTAGCGGAAACGCAGCAAACGGGCAAGCCCACATCACATACAATTTTTTGGCCTCTGGAACCTATATCATCTTGGTTAAAGACGCATATGCTACAGAGTGGTCTGGCACTTACAGCGTCCGTGTTTGCCTTGAAACCTGCACGCAAAATATTTATCTACCGACTGTGATCCGCTAACATATACGTGCCGAATGGCAAATCGACCTGCCCTCCCTAAGCGCGCGCCCCCCTATCCCCCTCACATCTCCTTACAGAAACCGCAATGCTAACTTTTTCCAAACCCACCTTCACACTCGCCCTGATCCCCCTGTTCCTTGCTACCCTAGCCTGTAGTACCGTCGCCGTTGCCCCTCCCGCTGTTCAAGCAACAGCAACAAACCTACCCGTGCAGACTACCCTCCCCCCCACCAATACCCCCATTCCCACCCTCACCCAAACCCCCACAAAAGTGCCTACGGAAACACCTGCCCCCACTCCCACGTCTTCGTTCCCCACTGGGATGATCTTTTTTAGCGACTCATATGCCGTTCCTCAAGACATTCATAAAATTGATGTTCAGGCGGGAATGTTTTTTAACTTGAGCCAACAACACCACGGAGAAGGAGATCTCTGTTGTTCGTCAGATTTTGGTCTTACCATTTCACCCGATGGCACACAGCTGGCTTTTTTTCATTCAGACGAGTATGACCCGCAAGGTAGCTATCTTAGTGAACCCAGGATCCTCATCATGGATATAAACGATGGAACGGTTATTGATACGGGAATTTCTGGGTGGGACTATAGACTTATCTCGTGGACTTCAGATGGCACCCAGTTGTTGTTCTTCAACAGCCAGATGGGACAGCTATGGACTATTAATTCTGATGGATCAAACTCAAGTCTGCGCTCTTCAAATCATTTGAATCCGGCGAATGTTCATGATTATCGTTATTTTCCTTTGGTTGTGTCTGACACCATCTATTACGCATTTCCTTGCGACCCCCAAACCTGTATCTTCAATGAACATGGAGAACTCCTTTATGAAATTCCTCAAGGGGAGATAGCAAAAGCTGATATAACCATCCTGGAAACAGATCATTCACAGATCTATTATGTGAAAAGGATAGCAGGGGCGACACCTTCTTGCGATGGATATATCTGTAATTCGGAGGTTTATTTATTCGATGGGAACAGTGGCACCACTACCCTGTTATTTACGCTGGATAGCGTATTTAACTGGTACTGGGATACCTTGGCCTGGTCGCCAGATCAAACACAACTTGCCTGGATAGATGCAGAGGGGTTTGTTCACTTGACGCGCCTGGATGGGACAGAGCAAAATGTTTTCCCAATTGCGAGTCAAAACATCTTATGGTCCCCCGATCAAAAATGGATCTGCCTGACCTCAAAAAATTCGAACTTTGATGGAGGGCTTTCCTTTGGCAAAGGAACATTGTATATCGTTTCAGTAGAGACAGGAGAAATTGCCACCACTTTTGAGATTTACGACACGGTCTCCCTGACGAACGGGGTTATCTGGTGGCAGCCCTGACACTGCCCCATCCCCCATCGTCCACAAAAAAGAATTCCCCTTGCAACACTCCCTCACCATCCTCCTTGCTGCCTACGCCTGTGGCACAGGCCCCACTGCCCTCTCCGAAGGAACGCCCACCCCATCATTCGGATGGGCGTTCCGCCCGTGCGGCTTGAAATCACCACTTCGATTTCGGGGGTGGCGTTTGAAGAATGTTATCCCGCACGAGTTGTAGATGTTTTGGATGGGGTGGAAGTCAATTTGATTGATTTGGAAAATCTCAAAAAGAACAAAAAAGCCAGTGGGCGGTTGAAGGATCTGGCAGATTTGAACAAGTTGCCGTAAATCCAGGCCTTGAATTCCTATTCACGGCCTGCTATGCCAAACCCGTTTCAAACGGGTTTCCTGTGCCAGACGCCGAATTCCTATTCGGCGGGCGTCTTGTTCGGGGGCATCATCGGGGGAACATCATCTACAAACTGTGCAAATAGCGGGGGACATTCACAGAATCTTTAGATATACTCAATCCGTAGTCTAGGGCCTTGTGCCCGTCCCCGCCCTCGTAAGCCGCCCACAAGGGGCTAGACTACGTACTGAATTATGCCCACCGCTCCTCCGCCCGCCGCTGATCCCCGCTTTACCAGCCTGCTCGATGCGCTGGAATTGCTCCTCGATCAAATCCACGCGTACGAACTCGCTCTCCCGCCCAACAACCATCAAGCCCTCACCGCCCTGGCGCAACTGCGCGAAATGGCGCAACAGGCCCTCAACGAAGCGGGCGACCTGGCCGAATCCCCCAACCAACAAACCACCCAACCCACCACCAAACACCCCCTCTCCCCCCGCGAACACGAAGTCCTCACCCTCGCCGCGCAGGGGTTGACGAACAAAGAGATCGCCTACCGCTTGAACCTGAGTGAGCGCACGGTGCAGTTTCACCTGAACGGGGTATTTAACAAAACCGGGACGAACTCACGCACGGAGGCGACGGCGTGGGCGTTGCGAAAGGGGTGGCTGTGACGTTCGTAGTTCCGCACGATAGTGCGGCGGCGGCACTGGCGTGCCTCACTACAAACAGAGACCTGTCCATCCCCACAGCCTGTGCTTTCAGCGGAGGGCGCGCCAAAACCAATCTTGTATCATCTGTGTATCATTCACAGGAGAAAAATAACATGACAACCTCACAATTCCCCAACCCCCTCTCGCCCCTTGAACCCCTGCTCGCCGACCAGGATGTGAACGAAATCATGGTGGACGCGCCCGACCGGGTGCTGGTCCAACGCCGGGAAAAGATCGTCGAAACGGAGGTGAAATTTGCCTCGGTCGAGGCGCTACGCGCGGCGATGGATGCCGCGCTCGCGCTGGGGGGCGCGGCTTTCAAACCCGGTGAAACGGTCTGCGATACCCAACTCTCGGACGGGACGCGGGTGCTGGGGGTGTTGCCCCCGACGGCGGTGGGCAGTCCCTATCTGGTTGTGCGGAAATTTTTTACGCGGGGGATGACGTGGGAGCGGTTGTTTGAGTACGGGGCGCTTTCCAGGGAGGTCCACGCCCTGTT
>JABWBV010000259.1 GCA_013359445.1 Anaerolineales bacterium
TCGGGCTGATCGAGGATGCGGATGAGCGCCCGCGCCAGCGCGTCGGACGACCCAATCGGAATCACCTCACCCATCCCAGTCATTTTGACGGGTTGCCGTACCCCCGGCAGGTTCGACGCCACCGACGGAACACCGTTCATCATCGCTTCGACCTGCACAAACCCAAATGTCTCGGTGGAATTTAAACTGGGCACACAAATCACATCCAGATTAGCAAAAAACGCGGGCATGTCCGTAAGGGGCAAAACCCCCAAAAATTTCCATTTCCCAGCCGCTTCCAACTCCCGAATGCGAGGAATCAGCCGGGCAAAATATTCCTGTTCCCCCCACACGCCTTCGTGTTGCCCGGCGTAAAGCACTTTGATGTTCGGGTGCTTTTCCAGCACTTTGGGCAGGGCATCCAGCAGAACTTCCACCCCTTTCTCGCTCGCAAACCGCGTCGCCATCCCGATCACCCGCTTCCGCTCCGGGTTATGCCGGAAGCGGAACGCACCGATCACCGCCAACGCCGCTTCGGGCAGTTCCACCGGCGGGGTGATCACGCGCACCTTTTTCGGATAACTGCTCAAATACGGTGAATGTTCGGCGATGTCTTCGGTGTACGCGCTGATTCGGTGGGCGAACGTCGCCGTGAGCCGGTTGGCGGTATCCACGACAAAGTTGACGAAGCGGTTAAACGCGCCCGGGGGGAGGATCAGATCGCTATGGTAGGCGATAATGGTCGGTTTTTTGAACAACCGCCCGCGCAGGGAAATCCCCGCGGCGTCGAACTGGGGTAGGTGGAGCAGAATCACATCGTGCTTCAACGCTTCAATCGTCGCCTGCAACCCGATCCAGGGCATGATCACCCCTTTGTTGAGCCGAAACAGGACAGGGGAGCGGATGACTTCGATCCCGTCCATCATTTCGCGGAGGGGCAGGTCTTTTTCAAATTGGCTGGTCAACACGGTGACTTGATGCCCGCGCGCGACGAAAGCTTTGGCGATGCGTTCGGCGTAGATAGTCAGCCCGGAGGTGTGGGGGCGGTAGTAGGTGAGGACGGTTAAGATTCGCATATTTTCACGTTTTACGTTTCACGCTTGTCGTTGTTGAACCGTGATGCGTGAAACGTGAAGCCTTCTTATTGGAATAGATGTTTATTCTCCACCACCCACTTATGCAACATCCGTATCCCCTCTCTCACACTGATCTTCGGTTGCCAGCCCAACTCGCGGAGGGCTTTTCCCGTATCGTTCATATTCACCCGCTGATCCCCGGGGCGCCAGTCTTTCCAGGTGACGGGGATCGGGTGGCCGACGAATTCTTCGAGCATCGCGCCGAATTCTTTCCAGATCGAGAGTGTATTGGCATACCCGCCCCCCATGTTATACACCTGTCCGGCAACAGAGTTGATCCGTTCGACCGCGGCATCGTACCCATCTAGCAGATCATAAACATGCAACATATCGCGCACCTGTTTGCCGTCGCCAAAAATCGTGATCGGCTTCCCCATCACCGCGGCGATGACGAACCACGCCACCCATCCCTGATCTTCAATCCCAAACTGCCGCGGCCCATAAATACACCCCTGCCGGAACACCACCGTCGGCAAGCCATAAATCCGATGATAATCGCGAACATACTGATCCCCCGTGCCTTTGCTACACCCATACGGAGAATGGAAATCCAACGGTTGCATCTCCGGGACCCCGTTTGGCAGGGCGGCGTACTCCCAACGCGTTTCCTTCTCGATCAGAGGCGTGTCTTCCATCTCGCCATACACCTTGTTCGTGGACGCATACAGCACAATCGGATTCTTGCCCGAAAGCCGCGCCGCTTCCAACACGTTGAACGTCCCAATCGCGTTGATCTCAAAATCCTCGCGGGGGTGCAGTACCGAAGTGGTCACCGCGACCTGACTGGCAAGGTGAACGAGGATATCCGCGCCCCGTGCGGTCGCGGTGAGCAGACTGGCGTCGCGCACGTCCCCCTGCACGAGTTGGAAGGCGTCGGCCCCGTGCGTGGCGCGTAACCACGCGAGGTTGCGCGGTGCCCCGCCCCGGGACAGGTTATCGTACACGGTCACATCCTCCCCCCGTGTGAGTAAACGATCCACATAATTGGAGCCGATAAATCCGGCTCCACCGGTGACTAGATATTTTTTGGTCATTTAGAAAGTCCTAAATTCGGCAGATAACAAATTCAACTTGTAGTGACGAGTTTAATCGTCCAACGACTGAACTTGTCACTATCGCCTGTCTAATTGAGAAAACAAATTAAAACGCACAATCTGTCTTTCCGAACGTAGCGAGGAATCCCTGGAACGGTCAACGTATCAATCTGCCTGCGGGGATATTGTTCCTGCTGGCGTTATAGGGATTTCTCCCTTCGGTCGAAATGACACGTATTGTCCGGTTTTGAATTAATTGGTCAATAAAATTTTTCACCTTCCAGACTCTTCCGGTTGCGTGGTTTGGGTGCGTAACTGGCGATACACATTCCAGATCGACTCCCCGTCAGCCATCAGACCATACAACCCAGGGACGGCTGTGGTGAAGAGATTGGCCGCACGCAGAAGCAAGGCATAGGCCAGGGCTTGCGTTTTGTTGATGGCAAACAGGCCAAAGACAAAAACAATGATCGTTTCAATGACGCCCAATCCGCCCGGTGCGGAGGGCACGGCGATACCCAGCCCCGCCATCGAAAGCAGGAAGGTAGCCCATAAAATTTTTGCACCCGGAACGAAAACCATGAGCAAAAGGAAATAATGCAAAATGGTCAGTGCCCAGGCAAGTTGTTGCCAAAACAACATTTTCAGAAACCGGAGCGGTTGGGTGAAAATGGTAATCCCTTGCAGAAAGGCTTCCACTTGACTATCCAACCGTTGTAGAAAGGGCAGACGCGTGTGTAAACGGCGATAAATAGCCAGCACACGTGCTTTTTGGTGGGCGATGACGACCAACGTCAGCAAGGCCATGCCCACAATGAGGCCCGCGAGGATGGCTTTATTTTCTGCGCCTTCGATCCCCACCACAAAGGGGAGGGTCGCCAGGAAAAGGCAAACGACGATTAACAAATCCAGCGCGCGCTCGATCACAATCGTGGGGACGATCTGCCAGAAACGGAGGGGGGTGGTACGGCTCAGGAGAAACGCACGGGCCACATCCCCCAGGCGAAACGGGAAAATATTGTTGATGAAATACCCTTCGGTCAACGCGAAAAAAGCCTGACGAAAGGTCGCTTTTTCTTCCAACAGCGTGCGCCAGGCCATTGCCCGCGCCATCAACAGGCCCACAAAACACAACACCGCCGGAAGGAGATAGCGATAATCCGCCCGAAGCAGGACATCGCCCAGCGCCTCCAAATCTGCCGACCAAAAGACAAAGACAAGCAGGGCCAGGCTGATGAGGATGCCTGGTAGGATTCGGCGCAAATCATTGCGGCGCAAATCATTGCGGCGGAGGTCTTTCGGATTAATCCTCATCAAGTCTCAAAACAGCCATAAACGCATCCTGTGGAATTTCCACACTGCCGATCATCTTCATGCGTTTTTTGCCTTTTTTCTGTTTCTCAAGCAGTTTCTTCTTCCGGGTGATATCGCCGCCATAACATTTGGCGAGCACATCTTTGCGAATGGCTTGCACGTTGGCGCGGGAGATGATGCGCCCCCCTGAGCGAGCCTGAATCGCGACCGCAAACATCTGGCGGGGGATGAGTTCTTTCAACTTGGTGATTAACGCCTGCCCTTTATAGTAAGCATTCTTCGCATGAACAATACTCGCCAGCGCATCAATGGGATCGTTATTCACCAAAATTTCGAGCAATTGCAGTTCATCCACACGATATTCCAAAAAGTGATAATCGAGCGAGGCATACCCCTTGGTCTTCGATTTCAACTGATCGAAGAAGTCCACAATCAACTCGGACAGCGGGATTTCGTAATTTAGCTGAACCCGGTTGGCCGCAGGATGCTCCTGGCCCTTAAAAATGCCTCGGCGTTTGGTTGTCATTTCCATTACCGCCCCATAATATTCCGTTGGCGTGAAAATTTCGATGTTCATCCACGGCTCACGGATTTCGGCGATCAGCCCCTCCTCGGGGAGTTCCGCGGGGGAGGCGATGGTGATCACTTCGCCACTCTCGCGCATGACCACTTCGTATTGCACCGAAGGCGCGGTGACGACAATGTCCAAATCGTATTCCCGTTCCAACCGTTCCTGAATGATCTCCATGTGGAACATACCCAAAAACCCACAGCGAAAACCGAAGTTCAACGCCTGGGAGGTTTCCGGCTCAAACACCAGCGAGGCATCATTGAGTTGAAGTTTTTCCAACGACTCGCGCAAATCTTCGTAATCTTCCCCCTCGGTCGGGTAAATGCCCGCGAACACCATCGGTTTGGCAGGGCGGTAGCCGGGGAGCGGCTCGGACGCGGGGTGGCGGGTGGTGGTCAGCGTATCGCCGACGCGACACTCCCGCACGGTTTTTAGCCCGGTGGCGACATAGCCCACCTCGCCAGGGCCAAGACTCTTGGCGGGGACCATGCCGGGTTTAAAAATCCCGATTTCGACCGGGCGCACTTCCGCTTTCGTGGACATTAACCGCACGATGTCATCCGCGCGGATTTCGCCCTGCATTACGCGGAGGTAGGCGATCACGCCTTTGTAGGAGTCGTAATGCGAGTCGAAGATCAATGCCTGGACGGGGGCATCCAGTGTGGAGGAGCGGGGGGGGGGGACCTGGGCGACAATCGTTTCCAGCACCTGGTCTACGTTTAGGCCCTCTTTGGCGGAGATGCGCACGATGTCTTCGGCGGGCGTACCGAGCAGGTTTTCGATCTCTTGGGCGACCTCGTCCGGGTGGGCGGAGGGGAGGTCGATTTTGTTGAGGACAGGGATGATTTCGAGGTCGGCATCGAGAGCAAGATAGAGGTTGGCAAGCGTTTGGGCCTCGATACCCTGTGAGGCGTCTACGATCAGGAGCGCCCCTTCGCAGGCGTTGAGGGCGCGGCTGACTTCGTAGCCAAAATCTACATGCCCGGGGGTGTCGATCAGGTTGAGTTCATAATCCTGCCCGTTTTGGGCGGTGTAATCCATGCGGACGGCGGAGGCTTTGATGGTGACGCCTTTTTCGCGTTCCAAGTCCATACTGTCCAATACTTGCGCGGTCATGTCCCGATCCGAGATGGTCCCAGTCAGTTGGAGCAGGCGGTCGGCCAGGGTGGATTTCCCGTGGTCAATGTGCGCGATAATACAAAAATTGCGGATGTGGTCAGTGTTTATCATAGGCAATGGGCAAGTATACCCGATTTTGGGGGATGGAAAAATGGGGGGCGTATAACAATTGTACCCTCGAAACTCTTTTTTCTCTCTTGCGTAAAACTTCATAGATAACTGCACCGCCCAATTTGAGGCGCTGTCACTTTTCAAAGGAGTTCCCCTCATGTCTACCCCCTATCGTCAAATGTTTCGCTCGCGTGATCGCCGCATGATCGGCGGGATTTGTGCTGGCCTGGGCGAATATTTCAATATTGACCCGACCCTGATCCGGTTGGCGTTTGTGTTCTTTTCCCTGATCGGGTTTGCCGGTGCGACCGGGATCGCCTATTTGGTGATGCTGATTGTTGTGCCGGAGGAACCGCTGTTGACCGCCCCCGCCGCGCCAGTCCCTCTAATGCCAACGGAAGAAGGGGAAGTCAGTTAATCGCTGACGCCCCCAACAGGAAAAACGCCCGGTGCATGGTTTGCACCGGGCGTTTTCGTTTTTTCGCTTCTTTTTCTGTGTATCCCCTTAATATTTTGGGGGTGAATTTTGGGGGTGATTTTCCGAAGGTTGAGTCAGGCAATTCTGAAAACGTCATGCGTGCAAACTTCGGAATTTTCCCTGCTTTTTTGGGGAGTTTCCTTTCTAGGCCTGAGCAATTGAGAGCGACCAAATAGAACCCGCCCGGCACAATGCGGGCAAAAATCTCGTAGATACCTAAACGAATATTCATAGAAGCCTTCAATGCCCATCAATGAGGAGTGGGCCTCAATCAGGGTAGAGGTTAACCCCCAAAGGGTGTAAGGAGGGATGTCCCCCCTTGCACCCTATTGAGGAGAGTTTTTATGCGCTTTCCTTGGACAGATCCCCTCCGATTACCAATAATGATGCACGTGGGCGTAAAGATGCGTTTGGTAAATTTGCGCAAGCCTTGCCATGATTTCCCCTGAGAGCGGGGGCAGGTCCGCCGCGCGCACATTGTCGGCCACTTGCGCGGGGCGTTTGCCGCCAGGGATGGCGCAGGTGACCGCGTCGAACATCAGAATCCAGCGGAGGGCGAATTGGGGCAGGGTCCAGCCGGGAGGGAGAAGGGGTTGGAGATCGGCGACCGCGTCCAACCCGGTGGCGTAGGGGACGCCGGAGAAGGTTTCGCCTTTGTCGAACGCTTCCCCTTCCCGGTTGAAGGCGCGGTGATCGTCCGCTTCAAACTGGGTGGAAGGGGTCAATTTCCCGGTCAACATCCCACTCGCGAGGGGCACCCGGGCGAGAATCCCCACCTGTCGGGTCAGCGCTTCCCGGAAAAACACCCCCGCCGGACGTTGGCGAAAGATATTGAAGATGATCTGTACGGATTGCACATTGGGATATTCGATGGCTTTGAGGGCCTCTTCGACTTTTTCCACGCTCACGCCGTAGTAGCGGAGCTTGCCCTGAGCCACCAGATCGTCCAACACGCCAAACACGTCGGGCATGTAATAGACGGCGGTGGGGGGACAGTGGAGTTGGACGAGGTCGAGGGTGTCCATGTCCAGGTTTTGCAGACTGCGTTCGATGAAGGCGGTCAGGTTGGCGCGGGTGTAGCCTTCGGCCACGTGCGGATTCAGGCGGCGCCCCGCTTTGGTGGCGACGTAAAACGGATCGGAGGGGCGCTCCTGCCGGAGCCGGGCGAGTAGGCGTTCGCTCCGCCCATCCCCGTACACGTCCGCAGTATCGAAGAAGTTGACACCTGAGTCCAGCGCGGCGTGCAGGGTTTGCATGGATTCGGCATCATCCACCGTGCCCCAACTGCCGCCAATGGCCCACGCGCCAAAGCTAATGGTAGAAACATTCCAGCCAGTGCGGCCTAAAGTGCGGTATTGCATTAGATTTTCCTGTGATAAGATTTTTGCGTTTTGTTTTCTCATTCTAGCACAAGCAGGCAATATGCAAAGCACACGCAAACAATTTCTGGGGTTGGCACTCGATTTTTTTATTTTGGGCGTCGGGGTAGCGTCCCTGCTCGGTTTTTGGGGGCGGCTGGATTGGACGTTGGACTTGTTCAGCCATTTTCGGGCGCAGTATCTGGTCCTCCACTTTTTCGCTCTGCTCGCCGCGTGGGGGTTAAAACGGCCCCGGTCGGCGTGGGTGGCTGGGGGATTTGTACTCTTTCATCTTTGGTTTATCATTCCTTTTTACTTGCCGAAAACGCCTGTCCCGGTCACAAGCCCGACGTACAGGCTCCTCTCTGCAAACGTTTTGCGGGATAACACCGATTTTGACCGGGTGCGTGCCCTCATTCAAACCACCGACCCGGACATTCTTCTGCTCCAGGAAATGAGCCAACCCTGGCTGGATGCCCTCGCCCTCGAAAACGTCTATCCCTACGCGGTCACGCTCCCCCGCGACGATTATTTTGGATACGCCCTGTACAGCAAATTCCCCATCCTGCAAGCGCAAAAATATCACCTCGCCGATGGGAGATATTTTGCGGTCGTCGCCGAGATGCAACTCAATGATCAGATTCTCAGCTTCGTTGGCACCCATCCCCCGCCTCCCACCGGGCAGGCTGGCGCGCAACGTCGCAATCTCCAACTCCAAAAAATCATCACGTTTGCCAACGCCCAGCCGGGGCATGTGATGGTCGCGGGGGATTTGAATATCACCACGTGGTCGCCTTTTTTTGCCGATGCGTTTGAAAACGGGGCGAATCGCAAAACCATTGATGTGAAAGAAGGCGTTCCGGCGGGCTGGCGGATTCTGGATGTTGGCCCCAAAACCATTGAAGCCTTCCAGGGGATTCTGGCAGATGCAAAAACCGTCGTATGGAACGGGCCGGTAGGGGTCTTTGAGATGTCCAACTTTGCCGTCGGCACGATTGAGATTGCGAAAACGCTGGCGGAGATTACCGGAAAAGGCGCTGTGACCATCATTGGCGGCGGCGACTCGGCGGCGGCGGTTGCGCAGGCAGGTCTGGAAGATAAAGTGACCCATGTCAGCACGGGCGGCGGCGCGAGTCTGGAACTGCTGGAGGGCAAAGAACTGCCCGGAGTCACCGCGCTGGCAGACCGCTAATAGCAACCGACGCGCTGCATCAAACGTAGTAATAGGTGTAGCGTACTAACCTACCTATGGCGACAGGGCGGCTGCTGCCACCCTGTCCGCTTTTGTGTTATATTCAGGGCGGCAAGGATTTTTAGCCATGACATTTACTATCGGAGAAACGGTTGGCCCTTACCGAATTGTGTCTCAATTGGGTCAGGGCGGCATGGCAACCGTCTACAAAGCCTTCCATGCCGCGCTGAATCGTTACGTGGCAATTAAGGTGTTGCATCCTTCCTTTCAGGAGGACGAAACTTTTTATTCTCGCTTTAAACGGGAAGCTCAAATTGTGGCTCAACTGGAACACCCGCACATTGTTCCGGTGTACGATTTTTCGGAACACAACGACAATCCCTATCTGGTCATGAAATTTATTGAGGGTGACACGCTCAAACACCGGATTCGGCGTCAAAAACTGACGCTGGAAGAAACCCTCAAATATATGACGGCGGTAGCGGAAGCGCTGACCTATGCCCATGAACGCGACATTTTGCACCGTGATGTGAAGCCGTCCAATGTGATGATTGACAGCGCCAGTTTTCCTTATCTGGCGGATTTTGGGCTGGCGCGAATCGCTTCAACAGGTGAATCCACCATGAGTCAGGATGTGCTGATTGGCACACCGCATTATATTTCGCCGGAACAGGCCAAAGGGGTAAAAACGCTTGGCCCTGCTACCGATATTTATTCGATGGGCATCATGTTATATGAAATCGTGGTTGGGCGTGTGCCGTTCAGCGCCGATACCCCCTATGCGATTGTGCATGACCACATTTATAAACCGCTGCCCATGCCTACGCTTGTGAATCCAACAGTTCCGGCGGCGGTGGAAGCGGTGCTGCTCAAGTCGCTCAGCAAACAGCCCGAAGACCGGTATCCAACAGCCGTTGCGCTGATGGATGCCTTTAAACAGGCGGTGGCGGAGTCTCAGTTAGGGGAACTCAGTGCCGCCAGTGTTCAAGTCGATAAATTTGAAGAAGCCTCTGTTGCGGCGGCAGCGCTGGCCTCACAAA